>JAUVHF010000022.1 GCA_030593425.1 Anaerolineales bacterium | reverse complement strand
CGAAGCATGGATCACCCTGCCAATGAAGAGATGGCGGAGAGTTTGAAGCCCGGGCAACCTCTGCACCGCAAATTTATACTTGAGGTATTGCGGCTCTTCCAACTTTTCGTCCGGCAAATAGATCGGCTCTCGCCTGAAGTTAATATCCAGCATGCACCGGTTTATTCTTTTGATGAGATCGTCCGCTTCCTGGTGCAACTTCTCTATGTCCTTGAACTCTGAGTAATCCTTCCTGCTCACTATTCTGAAGAAATAGGTTGCCTTTCCCCCACCTTCGCCGCCCGTTGCTTCCATTACTATCGCATTACCGGGCTCGCCTCGGGTCACGTTGTAGATTGGAATTAAGAACCAAATGTATTCACCGGTGAGGTCCCCCAAGAGCCCCCGTTTCAAGCCAACGCAGATTTTCTCTCGTTGTGCTAGGGCTTTCAAGAAATCGTATTCTTCCTTTATCCCCGCAACTTCTAACCTCTTTTCTAATTCTATCCAGAGGTCAGGAGATATCGATTCTATGTCGCTTCTTTTGGCTGCTCTACCCTCCTTCATGAATCTGGCCGCTTTTCTTATTACCAGTGGGTCAAACCCGGGCAGAAATTCTTTGAGGGAAGATTGAACTTTGAGTTGAAGTTCGTTATTCAATGCGGATAGCGCCTTGGCGAAAGGGTCAAACTGATTCCCCATCTTTGAAAGAACTATCTTTTGGCCATATTCCGTAGTTAAAATCAAATTATAATCCTCTTCGGAGATTTCCAAGAGGTCGCTATAAGGAACTCTTGTTAGATCTCCCCTTTCAGGCATCACTACGATTGCGGTTTCGTATAAGCGTGGTTCGCACTTCCCCCTTCCCCTCTCTTTGCCGCTTTCGTCCCAGTAAACAAACTCCGCCTCCACACCAGATCTCCTGAGATTTTCCTGCATGAGCATATCCTCCAAAAGGACTTCATTTCGGAGTTTACTGAGGACTCTCAAGAAGTCTTCATAACGGTAGCCAAGACTAGAAATAAGAAGATTCTCCTTCGAACTCAGGGTAATGCGAATTTTATAGTCACCTTCAGAGATATCCAGAATATCACGATACGAAAGAAACAACGCTTCGCCAAACCTTGGAAGGATAGCCAGGTTCTCTTCTTCAAGTCTAGCGAGACCTTCACCACTTGAGGTTTCTTGCCCGGCCATGTCGGTCAGAAGATACTCTAACGAACACTCCATCACCGGATTGCTCTCTTGCGGCATATAATAACCCCTTTTCGCCTAACCTCTCATTATCCCCTGCTTACACTCCCCAGTGCGGTCTTCTCCGTAGTCTCATTGATGGCCACGTCGGTCACAAAAGAACTCGAACTGAAAGCCGTTATCGGTGCTCAAATCGTTATAGTTCCTGACGAACTTTATAAGCGCCATCTTTTTCCTCCCTACTCTCTAATCGCTTTCAGCATTTTACTAGATAACGTCTGGTTTGTCCAGAGAGGGGATCCCGAACCCCAGATGGGCATCATTTGATTGACCTCTTGTAGAGCAATACGCATGCCCCTTGTCAGGGCCTAAGAGGCGTGTTATACTAGGGCATCTTTTGGAGGCCTGATGCTGAGCGTTAGACAGCGGGAGGAATTGATTGAAGGGCTCGTTCGCCGGGTGAATGAATGGGGCATGGTGGCCCCAGCCATCCTCTTCTTGGAGGCTCACAAACCTCTATCCTTCCTGGCTAGCCAGTTTCTTCTCTTCTCCCAGCCAACCTTAGAGCCGTTCCTAGGAGGGGTGGTGAGGGAGTATGCTCTACTCTTAGAGGATCGAAAGAACGTGGAGACGATCCTCTCCCGTCTGGAAGGGCTGCGGAGATAGCGGACTATGGGGGTTCTACTCAATCTCCTCGAGGCTTCAGGGATCGAACCCCTGGCGGCCTTGATGTTAGTTGTCCTCCTGGTGTTTCTCTTCTTCCTACTCTTCGCCGATAGGAGGGTGCGCTTTGGTTTTCGGCCCACCTTACGTCCTCTCCCCGGTTTCGCCCTTCTGGATGGCTTCGCAGAGCAGGCTGTAGAAACGGGTAGGACGCTGCACGTGTCGATGGGGACCAGGGGTATCGGGGGGGCATCTACCGCCGATACGATGGCTGGGCTCATGGCCTTGGAACGGTTAGCCGAGCAGGCGGTGGCCACGGGTCTCAAACTGGTGATCACCGTATCCGACCCCTCTCTTCTACCTATCGCTCAGGATACCTTGCGACGGGCCTATGAGAGGCGTGGGTACCCTCAAGGATACAATCCCGAACATCTGCGTTATATCGCCCCGGATGCGATAGCCTACGCCGCGGGGGTAATGGGGATCCTGGAGCGGGAGGATGTAGTAGCCAACGCCATGATAGGAGGGTTTGGCGACGAGTTCCTTCTCATGGGTGAGAACGGAGCCAGGAAAGGGATCCAGCAGGTAGGCGGCGCCTCATCCCCGGAGACCTTGCCCCTCGTATACATCTCCATGGATGAGGCCCTCTTGGGGGAGGAGATATACGCTGGGGGGGCCTATCTCTCTTCTAAGCCCAGCCATCTGGGGAGCCTCTTAGCCCAAGATTGGCTCCGCTCGGCGATCATCCTGGCTATCATATTAGGGGTGCTCATACGAACTTTACTCTCATAGCCACCAGGAGAGATCGATGAAGAGGGTTTTGCCCGCTGCTATCGCTATGGCGGCAGGTTTCCTAGTACTGGTAGATTTCTTCTTCGATAACTTTTATCTCAACGCCCTAGGAGTTACCTTGATCAACTGGGTGGTGATCATCGCCGCCTTCGCTCTCATCTTGGGTTTCCTCAATGTCCTGAGCTTTCATCTTCGGAAGATCATCCAGCGCCAAGAGGGATGGCTGTACAGCATCGCCTTGTTGATGGTGGCGGGAACCGTTCTCTTCGGTGGCCTCACCAGTGTCCAGGGTTACCGAGCGCCCTTGGTAAGAACCGTTTTCGATTATGTTCAAACTCCCCTGCAAGCGAGCATCTTCTCCCTTTTGGCTTTCTATATAGCCTCTGCCGGCTATCGGGCCCTCCGGGTGCGCAACTTCGAGAGTTTTCTTTTGGTTGTGGCCTGCTTAGTGGTTTTGGTGGGCCAGGCTCCTTTGGCTCGGTATGTCTGGGAGCAACTGCCCGCCTTGAAGGATTGGGTGCTTGGAGTGCCGAGTACAGCCGGCGCCAGGGGTATACTGATCGGCGTGGCCTTAGGGAGTCTGGCCACCGGCGTGCGAGTTCTAGTGGGGTTTGACCGCCCCTATAGCGAGTAGACCCGATGCTCTATTGTCCTCATTGCGGAACATCGAATCGAGAGGGAAGCAGGTTCTGCAACAATTGTGGGGAACCCTTGCCTCCCTCTTCAGGGCAAAAGTGTTCTCGATGTGGCCATCTCAACCCCCCGGGGGTCTTCTCTTGTGTGAGGTGTAAGGCCTCCCTTTTGGCCCCTTCGATCGATGAGGGGCTCCGGCCTGAGGAACCATCCGAGGAGCCCGAATGGCTCCAAGGACTGGAGGAGGCGCCTTGGGAGCCGGAAGAGGTTCTGGAGGGGGTAGAGGAGGAGCCGGAGTGGCTTCGGGAGTTGGGCGCTCCAGCCGATGAGGTGAGGGTGGTCGCGGAGGAAGAGGTGCCCGGTGAGGAGGAGACCGCTCCTTGGCTTGAGGCTTTAGAAGGCTTAGTTGAAGAGATTCCCCTTGAGCCCCGGGAGAAGGAGGGTTTGCTGGTGGAGATAACGGGGGCTTTGAGAGTGGAGCCCATCTTCGCTATCCCCCATCGGCTCGGGGAGGTGGCTTCCCCTCCCTTGGCCGGGGCGGACCAGGCGGCTAGATTTGAGGGTGTCGTCGGTCAACCTTTGGCCCCTGTGGCAACGGAGGAGCGGGCCAGAGCGCCGATGACAAAGGTAATCTCTTGGCTCTTTTACCTGATCTTGGCCGCAGCGGTGGTGGTGGGGATCCTCCTAGCGGGCGAGAACATAAACCTCCCTCTCACCCAGGCTACGGCCGATTTTTATGAAACCATCGAGAGCCTGCAAGAGGGCTCGGTGGCGCTTCTCTCCCACGATTACGATCCCGGAACGGCAGCGGAGATCACTCCCCAGGTTAGTGCAATTCTGGATCACCTTATGCGGCGAGGAGCCAAGATCGTGAACTTGAGCCTCACCCCCGAGGGTCAGGCTTTGGCCGACCGCGCCTTAGAAAGCGTGGTCAGTGATCATGACGGCTATATTCAGGATTACATCAATCTGGGGTACGTGGCAGGGAACGAGGTAGGGGCCCGCTTTATAGCGGAGGGCCTCGGACCTCGCCTCTCTCCTTACCCCCTAGGTGCAGCGGTTAGGGGCTTAGAGGATGTGGATCTAATCATAGTATTGGCGGGAAGTCAGGAACTCCTTCGCCGTTGGGTGGAGCAGGTACAGGCCCCTTACAAGGTGGCGATGGTGGCCGGGGTGAGCGCCCAGGTGGACCCTGCGGCTCGTCCTTACTACCGCTCCGGCCAACTAGAGGGGCTTCTCAGTGGACTGGTGGGGGCGGCGGAGTATGAAAGGCTAAACCAGCATCCTGGGGTAGCCCTCTCTAGGATGCTCCCTCAGGCAGCCGCCCACCTAGTGATCGCCCTTTTCATCCTCCTGGGGAATTTCGCCTATCTGGTAGAGAGGTTAGGGGGAAGGGGATGAGGGAACTCTTAGGCACTTGGGTGGCCGCTCTTCTCACCTTGATGGTTTTCAGCTACCTGATCTCTGACAACCCTCTATACCGCTTGGCGGAGCATCTCTTCATCGGGTCGGCTCTAGGCTATGCCATCGTGGTAGCCATCCAAGATGTGCTATTGCCTCGCCTATTTACCCCCCTAGCCCGAGACCCTGTGGCCTATTGGCACCTTCTCATTCCTCTCCTCTTAGGCTTACTTCTTCTGGCCAAAGGGAGGATCTCTACCGCTTGGTTGGGGAATATCTCGGTAGGTCTCCTCTTCGGGGTAGGCGCTGCCTTGGCCATCGGAGGGGCTTTGGTCGGTTCCCTCCTTTACCAAGTGCGGGATACTATGCTCCCTCTCCTTCCGGGGAAAGGAGATGGGGGATCGGCGATAGATAACTTGATCCTGGTAGTGGGCACGTTGGGGAGTTTGGCCTACTTCTACTTTACGGCGGGCGGAGAGCGAGAGACGACTGGGCTTCGATACGGTGCCCTCAGGCTAGGGTCTGTTGTCGGAAAGTGGTTCATCATGATAACCTTGGGGGCTCTCTTTGCCAATGCGGTGATAGCTCGGATCTCCTTGCTTGTGGGCCGTCTACAGTTCCTCCTGGGCGACTGGTTAGGGATACTCTAAAGATGAGTTTAGAATCGTTTGTCATGGCTGACCTGGGAAGCATCACCACCCGGGTGACCCTCATAGATCAAGTGGGCGGCGAATACCGATTGGTGGCTCATGCGTCGGCTCCCACTACTCTTTCGCCTCCTTGGGAGGATTTAAGCCTGGGGTTTCTCGAGGCGATAGGAAAGATGGAAACCGTTGCCGAGAGGCGGCTTTTGGCCGAGGGAAGGCTCGTCACCCCTGAGGGTGGGGATGGAAGTGGAGTAGACGGCTTTGTGGCTGCTACCAGCGCTATGGAGCCCCTTCGGTTGGTGGTGGCGGGGATGATGGAGCCTTGGAGCCTCAGGAGCGCTCTCCGTGCTGCCCATTCCACCTACACCCTCGTAGAGGGCACTTTCACCGTCGATGAGTTAAGCCTCTCATCTGCGGAGGGGATGCTCGACTTCTTAAGGCTCCTCAAAGAAGGTAGCCTCGACGCTATCCTCGTCGCCGGGGGGATCGAGGGGGGACCTACCCTCCCCCTGGTGGAAATGGCCAAAGATTTGGCCTTACTTTCCGCCTCAGGAGAGATGCGACCCCGTCTTATCTTCGCTGGAAACGAGGAGGCGCGAGTCCTGGTCGCTGAGGTTCTGGAGGGAGTTATCGACTTGGAGATGGTGAGTAACCTCCTTCCTAGGCTGGGAGAGGAGAGCCTAGCCGGTGCCCAGGAGTTACTGGAGAACTTGGTAGGAGGCAAGATCGCTCTCATCCCCGGGATCGAGTCAGTGGAGAGATGGTCCCTGGCCCCTATTCAACCCACCGCCAGGGCTTTGGGCTGGGCGATTCGCTACCTGGCCCAGGAGTACGAATTGAAAGTTTTGGGGGTAGATATAGGTGGGGGCAGTGTAGGTCTCTTCTCCGCCAGGGATGACCGTTATTTTTGTGCTTTGACGAATGAGGTGGGATTGGGGTATGGGTTAGATAGGCTTCTGGCGGAGAGAGGGGTGGAGCAGATCCTGCGTTGGCTTCCCTTCGACTTGGAGGGGGCGGGGGATCGGATCCTCAACAAGGCGTTTAGGCCGGGGACTCTCCCCCAAAGCAGAGAAGATCTCTTTCTGGAGCAAGCGGTGGCTCGGGAACTTATGGCTTGGGCTTTGGAGCAGGCAGGTGAAAGAGCCTTAGCCCCGGTGGATCTGATCGTGGGCACGGGAGGTCTCCTTTCCCATCTCCCCGACCCCAGGCAGGCGGCGCTCATCCTTCTGGACGGATTGCAGCCCACGGGCATCTGCAGCCTGGCCCTTGATGAGTTCTCTCTCTTGCCTCAATTGGGGGCTCTGGCTATGGCGGAGCCTCTGGCAGCGGCACAGGTACTAGCGCGGGACACCCTTCTCAACTTGGGGACGGTTATCGCGCCCTTGGGTGTAGCTAAGGAGGGGGAGGTGGCCCTTCGATTCAAGATGGTCTACTCGGAGGGGGGAGCCATCGAAGGCGAGGTATCCTACGGCTCTTTGGAGGTGATACCTTTGCCTTTCGGTCAAAGAGCGACTTTGGAGCTCCGCCCTACCCAGAGTTTCGACGTGGGCTTGGGGAGGAAAGGAAGAGGAGCCACCACCGAGGTAGAAGGTGGAGCGGTGGGCGTCATCATCGACGCTCGAGGGCGACCTCTCTCCCTCCCCGAGGAGAGAGTCGCACAGCAGGAAAAGGTGCAGAAGTGGATGTGGGAGGTAGGGTTCTAGCCATGTACTACCCTTCTGCGTTTAAGGTAGTACCCTACGGCCGCGTGCGCCTGGAACGGCTTCTGCCCTTCCCGGGGGAGGTTCTGGTGGAGCCGGGGCAGAGGGTGGAGCCTATGGATGTGGTGGGCCGGGCCCACATACCGAGCCGGATTCGCATCCTCCACGTAGCCCAGCGACTCTCCATAGCGGAGGAAGATCTTCAGAAATATCTCCTCAAAGGACCTGGAGAGAGGGTGGAGGAGGGCGAGGTGATAGCGGTGGTGGGAAGATGGCCTTTCCGCCGCCTATATCGGGCTCCGGCGGAGGGGAGAATAGTGAACGAGGCTCATGGGCGTCTGCTCCTAGAGGTCTCCCCGTCCACCTATGAATTGAGAGCCTATCTCAAAGGCGTGGTGACCCAGGTAGTCTCCAGCCGTGGGGTAGCGATCGAGACCTCTGGTGCGATTATGGAAGGGGCCTGGGCCATCGGTGGAGATGCCTTCGGTGTCTTGAAGATCTTAGGCCAGGCGCCAGAGGGAAGGTTGGTTCCCGAAGTGATCGATATGGGGTATCATGGTGCGATAGTGGTGGTGGAGAGTTGGGCCACGAAGGAGGGGTTGGGGAAAGCCGAGGAGACAGGGGTGCGGGGGGTGATTCTGGGTAGCCTCCCCTCTTCGCTTGTGGGGTTTCTTTCTTCGCTCTCTTTTCCAGTGATGATAATGGAGGGGTTTGGCGAGATCTCTATCTCCCGACCCCTCTTCTCTCTATTTCAACAACATGCTGGCCGCGAGGCCTGCATGACCAGCGGTCTCCCCTATGGGGTGAGGCTTCTTCGCCCCCAGGTGATCATCCCCTTCCTCCGAGGCGAGGAGGCTCTTAGAGAGGAGAGCCCTGGCTTGAAAGAGGGAACGTTAGTGCGATTGGTTAGGGAGCCCTATCTAGGTAAGGTGGGCTATGTGGCGAGCCTCCCTCTTCAGAGAAGGAAGGTCGAATGGGGCGTTGAAGTCGAGGGGGTAGAGGTGGATCTGGAAGAGGGGGAGAGGGTATTCGTCCCCTTGGCGAACTTGGAACTCTTGGAGGGCTCTAGCCCATAGATACCCTCGTTAATCAGATGCTCTCGGCGATCGGGAGCAACGACGGCCGGATCCTGGACCGGGGAGCGGCTCTTGCCAAGTCCACCACGCCATCCTCAGATCGTCCCTGAATATTCTCCGCTTGACACCCCGCAATAACTACTCTATAATTGTTGTAGTGTTCCGCATCCCAATAATCACTTGGTACCCAAAAGCCGATGGACAAGCCTTTTGACAGGTTCGTAGACATCTTAGAAGCGAGCCGGAGGCTCAACATCCACCCTGAATCAGTTCGGCGACTGATCCGCCAGGGCAGGCTTCCGGGATATAAGTTTGCCAATAAGTGGCTGATTGAAAGAGACGTTTTAGAGCAGTTCGCCCAGACCTATGATGGGCGGCCTGGCGCAAAAGCCAGGCTACTTTGAGGAAAACAAAAGCAGGTTTCCAACCTGCTAGACCTGGAGCCCAGATCTAGGAGATTTGAAACCGGCTCTAGAACTAATGTAATCAAATCTCCGGGAGAAAGTCAAGGCCGGCGGCGCTGGCTCTTGAAGGGAGATTCTTGTGGGCAAAGAAGAGAGGGCCAAAAAGAAGTTCCCTGGCTTCCGCGAACCGACCTACCCGATGGTGCCAGATGAGCTCTTTGACGAGCTCCTGGCTGGCCTGAAAGGAGCGAGGAGATGAGGGATTGGGCAGGCTTCGGCCAAAACAGGGTCTTCACCATGATCGCCCTAGGACTGGTGGGACTTTTGATCCTGGGTCTTTTAGGCATCGGAGGTCTCATCTTTTTCACTAAGTTGCGGGGCCTGGCTACCCCTACCGTAGTGGCTGAACTTACGCCAACCGCTACGCCCACTAAGGCACGGACCGCAACGCCCACTAAAGCGCCGACCGCCACATCCACTAAGGTACCGACCGCCACGCCCGCCCCGGTGGTTACCCCTTCTCCCACCCCAGTAGTTACCCCTACCTCTACACCGACAGAGGAGGGGGTGCCAGAGACAGGGTGGCCCCCCTTAGAGGGTGCTCTGGTAGGTAGTTTCCTGGCTATTCTGATCCTGGTGAGCCGGCGGCTCCGTTTCGCAGGCCGGTCTTAGTTTTCTCCCTTAGAAAAGGCCGTCTGCACTTTTGTGTGGATGGCCTCTCGTACCTCCGGAAGGGGGTGGCAAGTCAGCCGGGATTAGGAGCAAGAGTTAAGGTGCTAGGGTGCGAACCTTGCGTCTGGTTTCCGCTTACCTCCTTTCCGTTTTCCTATTCGGCATCCTTTTCCCTGCTCTGGGGACAGGGATGGGCCTTTGGCTAGATCGCCTCTTTGGATTTGAGCCTTTGCGATACGGGGTGGTGAGCATCATTTTCGGAAGTTTGGTGATCCTCTTCGGCTTATTCTGGATGATCTGGTCTTGGCATGGTCTTCTCACCATCGGCCGAGGGCACCCCCAAGAGGTGTTCGGCTTTCCCCTGGCTCCGAGGACCGAGAGACTGGTCATCGTTGGCCCCTACAGTTATACACGGAACCCCATGCTCTTGGGGCTTCTCGTTCTCCTGGTGGGGTGGGGCATAATCCTGGGTTCGGTCTCTGCAACCCTCTTCTCGCCTCTCATACTAGTCGTCCTTCTCCTTTTGCACTTCAAGTTCTTCGAAGAGCCTGGCTTGTTGCGCCGATTTGGGGAGGAGCACGAGGGTTACCGTCACCAAGTGCCCCTCATCCTCCCTTTTAAGCGGAGGGCAAGGTGATATTTCTGAGGAGCGATGCGAAGCCGGTGGAGATGTTCCCCGGGGTGACCAGGAGAACCTTGGCTTATGGTCAGAGCCTCCTCTTGGCCGAGTTCACCTACGAGAAAGGGGCTCGAGCCCCTCTCCACCGCCATCCCCATGAGCAGATCACTTATGTGGTCGAGGGGCGGTATGAGGTCACTATCGCTGGCGTCCTCACCGTGGTGGAGAAGGGCGACAGTTATCTTATCCCCTCCAATGTCGAACATGGGCAGTTCGCCTTGGAGAGGCCGGTCACCGCCGATATCTGGCACCCGCCTCGAGAGGATTATTTAGAGTGAGGGATGCGAGGGGTTTTTTGAACCTCCTGGCCAAAGAGGCGGGGGAGATCCTCTTGGCCAACTTCGGCCGAGCCAAGGAAGCGGCTAGGAAGGGAGAGATAGATCTGGTAACCGAGGCCGATCTGGCCTCCCAACGGCTCATCGTGGAGGCTATCCGGGAGAGGTATCCAGATCACACCATCCTCTCCGAGGAGGCGCTGCGCCTGGAGGGGGAGAGCGAGTTCACCTGGCTCATCGACCCTCTCGATGGCACCATTAACTACTTCCACGGCTACCCCGTCTTCGCCATATCGATCGCCCTGAAGGAGAGGGAAGAGATCACCCTGGGAGCGGTTTACGACCCCTTGCGGGATGAGTTCTTCTACGCTCAGAAGGGGGAAGGGGCTACCCTCAATGATAGAGGGGTCAGGGTCTCCACCACCCATAGACTTATCTTTTCCCTTCTGGCTACCGGCTTCCCCTACCAGCGGGCTGCTATCCCAGACAACAATGTGCCAGAGTTCAGTCGGCTGGTCACCCGGGTACAAGGTATAAGGCGGGGAGGTTCCGCGGCCTTAGATCTGGCCTGCGTGGCTGCTGGCCGGCTGGACGGCTACTGGGAGATGCACCTCAGCCCTTGGGACTGGGCGGCCGGCGGGCTTCTGGTGGAGGAAGCGGGAGGGGTAGTGACCGATCTTGAAGGTGGGGCTTGGAGCCCTTTCGAGAAGGGCATCGTAGCCACCAACGGTCGCATCCACGAAGAACTTATCTCTGAACTGAGGGCGGCAGCCGATCCGGTGAGGGGATGAGAGCCAAGTATCTCCCGGCGGCGTTTTGGGTAGCGAGGGTCTGTTGCCCTGGTGAGGAGAAAGCTCATTGCGCATCATGGGGGAAAGAGGAAAGGGATGGAATATAGCCCCATAGTTATGGATCATTTTCTGAACCCCCGCAACGTAGGAGAGATAGAGGAGGCCGACGGCGTGGGGATGGCGCGCAACCTTCAAGATGGAGACACGGTGCGCCTCTCTATCAGAGTGGTCGATGATCAGATCGAGGAGGCGAGATTCAAGGCTCAGGGGTGCGTGGCCGCCATCGCCGCTTCAAGCATGCTCACCGAACTGATCGAGGGCCGCTCCCTGGATGAGGCTTTGGCCATCACCAAAGAAGGTTTGGTTCAAAGTCTGGGGGGCTTGCCGGAGCGGAAAGTGAGATGCTCCCTCACCGGCCTTGAGGCTTTGCGTGAGGCGATCGAGAATTACCGGCGCAGATAGGGGGTGGGCTCTTGTACGTCGATGAAGCGATGATCCAGGAGATGGAGGAGAAGTTCGGCCGGCCGGAGGTCTTGCGCCTAACACAAGAGATAACTCCTGAGGAGATGGCTCTGGTGCGGGGCAGCCAGAAGCATGGCCGAGCCCATGATATCACCCTTTTCATCTTCCGGGGACAGAAATTGGCGCTCATTCGAAAACCGATCCACCCCCCCGGGGTCTTTAGAGCTCCCAGCGGGGGACTCAACCCTGGAGAGCCCCTCGAGGAGGGGGCCAAGAGGGAGGCCCGGGAAGAGACGGGGCTGGAGATAGAGATAGAGCGGTATCTACTTCGGATCCAGGTCCGGTTCATCTGTGGCGAGGAAAATATAGAGTGGAGTAGCCACGTCTTCTCCGCCAGAGCCGTGGGCGGAGGATTGGCCCCAGAAGATACTAGGGAGATCCTGGCCGCAAGGTGGGCCACTTTGGAGGAACTCCAGGGACCGATAAGGGAGGCAGTCCTGGCCCCGGGTTGGGGCCTTCTGGACTACCGGGTGACGCTCACGGATAGAGCCGTGGCCCTCTTGCAGAAGGAGTGAGGTTGTGCTCCCTAAGAGCGTAGAAACGGAACCCTTGATGGAGGAGAGATGAAGGAGGCTTTAACCCTTTTGGTGGTCTTCGCGCACCCAGATGATGAGTCCTTTGGGCCAGCCGCAACCTTAGCCAAATATGTGGGCCAAGGGGTGCGGATCACTCACATCTCTGCCACGCGAGGAGAAGCGGGGGAGATAAGCGATCCCCATCTGGCCACCCCTGAGACCCTAGGCCAAGTGCGGGAGGAAGAACTCCGCTGCGCCTGCCAGGCCATCGGCATCGGGGAGTTGCGGTTCTTGGGCTACAGGGATGGCCAGATGAGCAGTTATGACCCCCAGGAGATAGAAGGACAGGTCGTCCGAGCCATCCGGGAAGTGAGGCCGCAGGTGGTTCTCACCTTCGGCCCCGATGGGATCTCGGGACACTTAGACCATATCACCATAGGAAAGGCGACCACCGATGCTTTCTTCTCCGCCGGGGATGAAGAGAGGTTCTCGGAGCATATATCGGAGGGGTTATCCCCTCATAAGGCCGAAAAGTCATATTATGTGGCTGTCCCCCGCAGCCGTTTCCGGGCCATGTCAGTGGACCTGCCCGGCACCTGCGACGATCGGATCACCACAGTTATCGATGTGGTGCCCTTCTTGGAGGTGAAGAAGCGGGCTCTAGCCTGTCATAAGACCCAACTCCCTCCTGGCAACATCTTCGCCCAGATGTCCGATGAGGAGATGCGCAAGTGGTGGGGGAAAGAGTACTTCGTGCTGGCCGCTAGCCGGGTAGGGCACCCCTCGGAGATAGAGACCGACCTTTTCTGGGGTCTGGGGAAATGAGGGAGAAAGGGTTATCCCTCCTGGCCATCTTCGCTCACCCTGATGACGAGGGGGCCGCCGGGGGTACTCTGGCTAAGTTCGCTTCCCAAGGGGTGAAAGTGACCCTCGTCTGTGCCACCCATGGAGAAGCGGGCCAGATAAGCGATCCCCAACTGGCCACCCCTGAGACTCTAGGAGAGGTACGGGAGGAGGAACTGCGTTGTGCCTGTCGGGCCCTGGGGATAGAGGATCTGCGCTTTCTAGGTTTCCGAGATGGGCGGCTTGCTGCGGTTGATCCCCAGGAGGCGGGAGAGAAGATCGTCAAGACCATGCGAGAGGTAGACCCCCAGGTGGTGATCACCTGGGGACCCGAGGGCGGCTATGGCCATCCAGACCATGTGGCCATATCCCTCTTTGCCACCTCGGCCTTCGATTCCTTCCTTGAAGGCGAGGGGCGGGAGAAAAGGCCGCATGGCCGGGCCAAACTCTATTACACCGCCTTTCCCAAGAGCCAGATCGATATACTACGTAGTCATTTGGGAGGGTTAAAGATCGAATTGAGCGGGGAAGAACTGGAGTTCACTGGTGTAGATGAAAGGCTCATTACCACGGTGATAGATGTGAGACCCTACGTCGATCAGAAGATGACCGCTTTATTCTGCCATCGAACTCAGTTCGGCCCTCAGAGTTCCATGGTTAAGATGCCCCAGAAACCGCTACGGGAGTTCATGGGCTGGGAGTATTTCCGATTGGCCCGATCAAGAGTCTTGCCATTAGAAGGGATGGAATCCGATCTCTTTTCCGGCTTGCATTAATGGGGAGGGGTTATGATTCTAAATAGGTACGAGCGAGGCCGATCCTTTTTAGGCAGGTTGCCTCACGAGGGGGATCTCTTGAAGAGCATAGAGGGGTTTTGCCAAGAAAACGGCATCACCCTAGGGGTGTTTACCGCTCTAGGGGCGGTGAAGTCAGCCCGGCTGGCTTATTATGATCAAGAGAGCCGAGAGTACAGGGGCTTCGCCGTAGATGAGCCTATGGAGATGGTTTCCTGCAGAGGGAATATCTCCTTGCGCGACGGTCAGCCTATCGTCCACGCCCATCTGGCCCTCTCGGATGGAGAGGGGAGGACCATCTCTGGCCACCTGATGCCCGGCACTCCCATCTTCGCCTGTGAGATCTTCATCCAGGAACTTCTGGGGGAGCCTCTAGTGAGGAGGCAGGATGAGGAGACAGGGCTGCCCCTTTGGTGGAGGGGCTAGCCGTCATCTCTGGCTGGAGTGAGGGCAGTTGGCCGACCGGCCATGGGAGTTGTAGAGCCTGCCAGTCTCATAGAAAAGGGGGATGAGATGTCTTGCTATACTAGGCACTTAGGCGACCTCTTCACTGCTGCGGGGATCGAGGATACCAAGGAGAACCGCAAGAGGGCCGATGGTTTTATCCGGGAAAGCCTAGCCATGGCGGGAGAGGGTTGTCCGGTAGTGTGGCGAGAGGTAAAGACCCGCTTGGCTGACCCAGATAAGAGCCTGGGGTTAGCCGACCGGCTGCGCCAGGCGTTCGCCGATAGTTATTGAGGAGGAAAAGATGGAGATCAAAAAAGTGGGTGTTGTCGGCTGTGGCCTTATGGGCTCTGGCATCGCCCAGGTTTGTGCTCAAGCCGGCTACCAGGTAGTGGTGAGCGAGATCAACGAGGATCTGCTCCAGAAAGGTTTGAACAGCATCAAGCGGTTCCTGGCCAAGGGGGTGGAGAGGGGGAAGGTCACGCCGGAGGAGATGGATGCCGCGCTGCCCCGGATCCAGGGGACGGTGGATATCCAGGATTTCAAAGATTGCGACTTGGTCATCGAGGCCATCATCGAGAATATGGAGGCCAAAAAGGAGATCTTCGCCTCCCTGGACGGAATATGTCCGCCGCATACTGTCTTGGCCGCCAACACCTCATCGCTCTGTATCACGGAGATAGCCTCCGCCACAAAGCGGGGGGAGAAGGTACTGGGCCTACACTTCTTCAACCCCGTCCCCCTGATGAGGCTTTTGGAGATAGTGCGCACCATCCTCACCTCTGAGGAGACCTTCGAGACGGCGAGAGAGTTCGGCGAGTCTCTAGGGAAAGAGATCGTGGTGGCCAAGGACACCCCGGGGTTCATCGTCAATCTACTTTTGATCCCCTACCTTTTGGACGCCATAAGAGCCTTGGAGAAGGGCGTGGCTACCAAAGAGCACATAGACAAGAGCATGGTCTTGGGGTTGAACCATCCTATGGGCCCTTTCACCCTCCTAGATCTCTTAGGTCTGGATACTACGCTCTTCATCGCCGACGCCATGTACGGGGAGTTCAAAGATAGCCGTTATGCGGCCCCACCCCTTCTACGCCGCATGGTCACCGCGGGATACCTGGGGCGGAAGACGGGCAAAGGTTTCTACGACTACCAATAGTGGCCAGGGCATCTCTGATGAGAGTCACGGTGAAAGTAGGGGAGCCCCTGCGAAGCGCGGTGGGAAGCAGGAAGGTGGTCTTGGAGTTG
>JAUVHF010000040.1 GCA_030593425.1 Anaerolineales bacterium | reverse complement strand
AGAAGGGATAGAAAGGAGAGGGTGGCGAAGGCGGTGAGTAGGGGGTCGGTGTGAAAGAGACGGGAGTGGGCCAGGAAGAAGGGGTCAAAAGTTACGAGGAGGGCGGAGAGGAGAGCGATCTTTGGGCCCCAAAGCCTCTTCGCTAGGAGGTATACCCCTACCACCGAAGCCGCTGTGATCAGGACCACAGGAAGCCTCACCGCTGGCAGGAGCTTAATCACTCGCTGGGAGAGGAGGGTCAAGAAAGGACCCTCTCTTTCCTCTAGGGCGGTTTCCCGAAGAGGGGAGAGGAGGGTTGGATCGGTAGCGTTCAAGGTGGCGAGTCCCAGCGTGCCAGCCCACATGGTAGTGACGCCAGGGTGACGGAACTGGTAGGTAGCCGTCCACTCCCTTTGGGACAAGGCGGTCAGGAACCTGACAGAGCCAGCGATGCGCAAAGTGGGCTCATCGGCCGTTAGAAAGGCGTCAAGGCTAGGCGCTCGAGGGAGAAGGGCCAAGAGAAAAAGGGCTAAGGGTAGGAGTCTATCGGCCACCTGTCTCATGATTGTCGCTTTCTTATTGATGGGGGGCAAGTGCCCCTGCTTCACCTATAGCATAGGATGTATCTTTTGTCAAAGCCTATTGCCAGAACGGCAAAAATATGGTATTATGGTAAGTGGTATTTTTCACAAAATGGACAGATTTAGGTTGAGAGGATGGCAGACAGGAAGAAGGTGCCCCGGATCGTAGTCGAGCGTTTACCTCTATATCTTCGGGCCCTCTCCACTCTGGAGGAGGGGTCGCTGATCACCTCTCAAGAGTTAGGGGAGATGTTGGGGATCAGTTCAGCCCAGATACGCAAAGACCTTTCCTATTTCGGTGGGTTCGGAAAGCAGGGAACTGGGTACCAGGTGGGATTTCTCCGCGAGAAACTGCGGGAGATCTTGAGGGTAGACAGAGAGTGGGGCATGGTCTTGGTAGGGGTAGGCGATTTAGGGCATGCTATCGCTCGCTACGGAGGTTTCAAGAGGGAAGGTTTCCACGTGGTAGCTGCCTTCGACGATGATCCGACGAAGATAGGGAAGAAGATCGGTGCTCTGGAGATCATGGATGTAGCCCGTCTGCCCGAGGTTGTAAACCGGATGGGTCTGCGGGTGGGCATCATCGCCGTCCCGGCCGGCAACGCCCAGGAAGTGGCTACAACTATGGTGACCTCAGGGATAAAGGCTATCCTCAACTACGCACCTGTCGGCCTCACCGTCCCCGAGGGGGTACAGGTCTATCAGATCGATCCCCTGGTGGGTTTGCAGAGCATGACCCATTACTTGGAAGGTTTCTAAAGTTCGGGTAGGCTCTTCTTGAGGAGGTGATAGTTCTCCAAGGCCTTCCCAGCGCCTAGAGCCACGCAAGCCATCGGTTGGTCAGCCAGATAGGCCGGGACGCCGGTTTCCTTGGCCAGGTAGCGGTCCATGTTGCGGAGGAGGGAGCCGCCACCGGTCATCACCATACCTCGGTCGATGATGTCGGCCGCTAATTCGGGTGGGGTCTCTTCCAAGACGGATTTCACTACGGAGACGATGGCCGCCAGGGGCTCGGCGATCGCTTCGGTTACCTCTCCAGAGCTAACCTCGATGATCCGTGGCAGCCCTGCTACTTGGTCTCGTCCCCGGGCCTCAATGGTCAGTTCCTCTTCTAAGGGTAGGGCGCTCCCTATCTCGATCTTGATCTCCTCTGCCGTACGCTCCCCTACCATGAGGTTGTATTTTCGCCTCAGGTAAGCGGCGATCGCTTCATCCATCCGGTTTCCCCCCACACGAACCGAGCCGGCGACCACGATATCGTTCATGGAGACAACGGCGGCCTCGCTTGTCCCTCCGCCTATGTTTATGACCATGTTTCCCGTGGGTGTATGGACGGGCATCCCCGCGCCTAGGGCCGCAGCCAGAGGCTCGGGAATGAGGTGAGCGTTTTTGACGCCGGCTTGGATGGCGGCGTCATGTACGGCCCGGCTCTCCACGGTGGTTACCCCCACGGGGACGCTGATCATCATCTCTGGCCGGAAGAGACGGAAACGCCCCACGATCCCGGAGATGAAATAACGGAGCATCGCCTCGGTCACCGCGTAGTCGGCGATGACGCCGTCGCGCATAGGGCGAAGCACCTCGATGCTCTCTGGGGCGCGTCCTATCATAGCCAGGGCCTCCCGTCCTATGGCCACGATCCGGTTGTCGCTTGTGGAGAGGGCCACAACTGAGGGTTCTTGGAGGACGATCCCTTTGCCCCGCACATGGACCAAAACGTTTACCGTGCCCAGGTCCACCCCGATCTGTTTCTCAAACATCTCACCTCTCTCTAGTGGCTAGATCTCCTCTTCGAGAGGTCTCGCCTCCCGCGGCCTGCGCCTGCGACGAGCCACTTTCAATCGGATTCGGGAGCGACGCAGGGCTCCCTCTATACCCGCCAGATCGACGCTGTCTGGCTTCTCCTTTAGTAGCCTTTCGGCCCTCTCCCTGGCTGCCTCTGCCCTAGCGATATCTATCTCCTTGGCTCGCTCGGCGGTATCGGCCAAGACGATCACCTTGTTGGAACGGACCTCCATGAAGCCGCCGCTGATAGCCACGGAGATCTCCTCCTCATCTCTCTTGATCCGCAACTCCCCCGGCTCCAAAGCGGTGAGCAGCGGAGCGTGATGAGGGAGTATCCCCAATGTCCCCAAGGCGCCAGGAGCAACCACCATATCGGCCTCGCCGGAGAAGACCATGCGCTCTTGGCTGACGACATCTACGTTGAGTTTGGCCATCATTCCCCGCTTATCTCTTTCGCTTTCTCCACCGCCTCCTCTATGGTGCCTGCCATATAGAAGGCCTGCTCCGGGACATCGTCGTGCTTCCCCTCTAGGATCTCTTTGAAGCCGCGCACCGTCTCCTGCAGGGGGACGTATACCCCTGACCTTCCGGTGAAGGCCTCAGCCACGAACATGGGCTGGGAGAGGAAGCGCTGGATCTTCCGGGCTCGGGACACCGTCAGTTTATCTTCCTCCGACAGTTCGTCGATGCCCAAAATGGCGATGATATCCTGCAGATCCTTGTAGCGCTGGAGCACCCTCTGGACTCCGCGGGCGGTCTGGTAGTGCTCCTCTCCCACCACGGCGGGGTCCAGGATCCGGGAGGTGGAGGCTAAGGGGTCTACCGCGGGGTAGAGCCCCTGCTCCGAGAGGGAGCGCTCCAGAGAGATGGTGGCGTCCAGGTGGGCGAAGGTGACCACAGGAGCGGGGTCGGTGTAGTCGTCGGCGGGGACGAAGATCGCCTGGAAGGAGGTGATGGAGCCTCGCTTGGTGGAGGTGATCCGCTCTTGGAGTTGGCCCATCTCCGCGGCCAGGGTGGGCTGATACCCCACCGCCGAGGGCATTCGTCCCATGAGGGCTGACACCTCGGAGCCAGACATGACGAAACGGAAGATATTATCGATGAAAAGGAGCACGTCCTGACCTTGGTCGCGGAAATACTCAGCCATGGTTAGCCCCGAGAGGCCCACCCGGAGGCGGACCCCTGGCGGCTCGTTCATCTGCCCGAAGACCATGACCGTCTTGTCCATCACCCCAGTGCGCCTCATCTCGTACCAGAGGTCGTTTCCCTCTCGGCTTCTCTCGCCGATGCCAGAGAAGACGGAGACGCCTCCGTGCTCGAGGGCTATGTTGCGGATCAACTCCATGATGATGAAGGTCTTCCCCACGCCGGCCCCACCGAAGACGCCGGTCTTGCCGCCCTTGGTGAAAGGGGCGATGAGGTCGATCACCTTCAGGCCGGTTTCGAAGACCTCCACGGTGGTGCTTTGGTCCTCTAGGGAGGGAGTGGGTTGGTGGATGGGGCGGTATTCCTCCGCCTCCACTGGGCCTAGGTCATCTATGGGCTCGCCCAAGACGTTGAAGAGGCGGCCCAGGGTGGCGGGCCCCACAGGCACCTTGATGGGGGCCCCGGTATCTATCGCCTCCAGACCTCGGCGCAACCCATCGGTGGTGTCCATGGCTAGGCAGCGTACCCACTCATCGCCGATATGCTGCTGCACCTCAAGAACCAGTTTGTTCTCTTCGCCATCCCGATATATCTCCACGGCGTTATATATTTCAGGCAGTTCCTGGGGTGGAAACTCGACATCCACCACAGGGCCGATCACCTGAACTACTCTGCCTTTTGTGCCTTGGGCCATTCTATCCTCCTTAACCAGCAGTCCATGTCGCTACATAGATGACTCCAGAGAGGAGAGGTTTAGTTGGGGCGAGTTCTATCTTGCCATCGCCTGCACCTTGGCCAACGCCTCTGCTCCTCCGGCGATGTCCATGATCTCCTTAGTTATCGCCTCCTGGCGAGCCCGGTTGTAAGATAAGGTTAGATCGTCCACCAGCGCTTCGGCGTTCTCGCTGGCGTTCCGCATGGCCACCATGCGGGCGCTGTGCTCACTTGCCAAAGATTCCAAGATGGCCTGATAGACCTGCAGTTCCGTGAAGCGGGGCAGCACCTGCCCCAAGATGGTTTGGGGGTCCGGCTCGTAGATATGTTCGCCCTCCACTCGCTCTTCGCCCGTTGTCAAAGGCAGAAGTTGCCGTAGGACCGGCTTTTGGACCAAGGTATTTATGAAGTCGGTGTAAGCGGTGATCACTTGATCATAGGTGCCGGCCAAGAAATCCTCTATCAGCGTCCTGGCGATGGGGGTAATGTCGGTGAAGGCCGGCTGGTCTGGTATCCCCGTGAACTCGGCGACGATGTCGCCTCCATAGCGGAGCATGAAATCTCTACCCTTGCGCCCCACGGCGACCAATTTAACGGGACTTGTCGCCTCGCCGATGAACTCGGCTGCCAGGCGGATTATATTATGGTTGTAGGCTCCGGCCAACCCGCGGTCGCCGGTGATAAGAAGAAGCCCTATGGTGTTCACCGAGCGGTAGGTCAGCAAGGGGTGAGGGGGCTCCTCGGCTGGCATCTGGCTAGCCAGAAAGGTGAGGATCTCCCAGGCCTTCTCCGCATAGGAGCGCGTGGCCAAGGTCTGCTCTTGAGCGCGCCTCATCTTCGAGGCGGCCACCATCTGCATGGCCCTGGTGACCTGCCCGATATTTCTAACGGTCCGTATCCGCTTCTTTATCTCCCGTGGGGTGGCCAGGTTCCTCTCCTTCTACCGCCCAAACTGCGGTCTTGAACTCCTCTATCGCTTTCTGCAAAGCAGTGGCGGTCTCTTCCGACAGGTCCTTCTCTCCAGCGATGGTCTCCCCGATCTGAGGGTGATTGTCCTTCATGAAACGATGGAAAGCATCCTCCCAACCCCTCACCTCCTCCACGAGGACATCATCGAGGAAATCATTGGTCACAGCATAGATGATCATCACCTGTTGCTCCAAGGGCATGGGGACATACTGAGGTTGCTTCAATATCTCGGTGATGCGCTGCCCCCGCTCTAGTTGCTCCCTGGTGGCCTTGTCTAACTCTGAGCCGAACTGGGCGAAGGCCGCCAATTCCCGGAACTGGGCCAGTTCTAAGCGCAACTTTCCAGCCACCCTTCTCATAGCCCGGACCTGAGCTTTGCCCCCCACACGGGAGACAGAGAGCCCCACGTTGAGGGCCGGCCGAATGCCAGCGTAGAAGAGGTCGCTCTCCAGATATATCTGCCCGTCGGTGATGGAGATGACGTTGGTGGGGATATAGGTGGATATATCGGCCGCCTGGGTCTCGATCATGGGAAGAGCGGTGAGGGAGCCACCGCCGTAGTCGGGATGGAGTTTGGCCGCCCGTTCCAGAAGGCGCGAATGGAGGTAGAAGATGTCGCCGGGGTAAGCCTCCCTTCCTGGCGGACGCCGCAGGAGCAGGGAGACCTCGCGATAGGCCCAGGCGTGCTTAGTGAGGTCATCGTAGACGATGAGGGCATCTTCCCCCCTCTCCATGAACTCCTCGCCCATGGCGCAGCCGGCATAGGGAGCCAGGTACTTGAGTGCCGCCGGATCGGAGGCTGTGGCTGCTACTACGATGGTGTGATCCATAGCCCCATACTCTTCCAGGGTGGCGATCACCCGGGCTACGCTGGCTCTCTTCTGGCCGATGGCCACATAGATGCAGATGATGTCGCCGCCCTTCTGGTTTATTATGGTGTCGATGGCCAAGGCCGTCTTACCCGTCTGCCGGTCGCCGATGATGAGTTCCCGCTGGCCGCGCCCAATGGGGATCATGGAATCGATGGCCTTTATGCCCGTCTGGACGGGGGTATCCACCTCCTTGCGAAGGGTAACGTTGGGAGCGATCCTCTCCACGGGACGGAATTTCTCGGTCTCGATGGGGCCTTTGCCGTCGATGGGCTGCCCCAAGGCGTTCACCACGCGCCCCACCAGGGCATCCCCCACGGGGACTGAGACTATGCGCCCCGTGGCCTTAACTAAATCGCCCTCCTCGATGTCGGTATAGTCTCCCATGATGATGACGCCGACATTGTCCTTCTCCAAATTGAAGACGATCCCCATGACCCCGTTCTCGAACTCCACGAGTTCCGAGGCCATGGCTCCCGCTAGCCCTTCCAGCCGGGCGATGCCGTCCCCCACCTCCATGACGGTCCCCACATCCACGGCTTCGAGGGGCGCTTCAAAGGCTTCTATCTCTCGCTTGATGGCTGCGGCTATATCCTCTACTCTGAAGACCACCTCTACCTCCCTCCCTGACAGGGATGACCTTCCCCCGGCTTCTCTTCAGCAATTGAAATTATACCATACCGCGCTCGGGAAGCAACCCCCAAGGCCTCTTGAGGCTGCTCTCTCACGATGGGCCTCTATGGACTAGGATGGGCGTGCCCTCCTTCACCTCTTCGAAGATGGTGGCCTCACCGATGAGGCGGCCGAAGACAGTGACCGGGCTGGCAGGGCGGATCTCGTCGCCGCGGCTGGCGGGGGTAGGGCCGAAGAAGATGCAGAAGGCCCTCCCCGGGGCCCAGTATCCCAAGTCTCCCACCTCCACCACCTCTTGTCCCCGCTCCGTCTCTAAGGTCACGGGTATGGAGAAGTAGATCTCCTCCCCCCACCTATGGGCTCGACCCTCGAAGGGCAGGGCCTCCCAGATGGCTTGAGCCGTCTGGGTCTCGTTCAGTTCGGCCGGGGCGGTGATATCTCCAGCCTGAATCTCGATGTGATGCTTTTCCTTTGCTTGCTCTGACATCTCATACTTCCAGAAACATTCTCTTAGCCTTTCCGGCCATAGTTGGCAGGGTGAATTCGGTTAGATATATCTTATCACCTCGCTCACTGGCACCCTCTTTGGAGGGCGGGGCTTTTGGGCGGGGACGCCGAGGGGGATGACCATCACCAGTTGCTGTTCCTCAGGGATGTCTAGCATCTGGCGTAGTTCGTCTTCGATTACCAGAGGCGCGTCCATAACGCAGGCTCCGTACCCTAGTTCATGGGCCTTGAGGAGGAGGTTTTGGACCGCCATGACTACGCTCTTCTCCACGATGTGAATCAGCAGCGCCTCCAGGCTGGGGCCGCCCAGCTCTTTCACCTTAGCCGTGACGGTGTACTCATCCAGGCCAAAGGGGCTGAGGTCGTATCGCTCCGTGCAGGCTACGATGACCGCCGGCGCCTCTCCGAAGAAGCCACCATGAGAGCGCATGAACCGACAGAAGGCGGCCACCCTCTTCTCCCCTGCCTCGTAGGCTCGCTTAGAGAGTTCTTGGAACTTGTCGAAGACCGCCTGAGCCATCTCGGCTATCAACTCCCGTTGGGTGACCAAGATGAAGCGCCAGGGCTGCGCATTGAGCCCCGAGGGGGCCCAAGTAGCGGCCTCTATCATGGCTTCAACATCCTCCTTGGGGATGACTGCGCCTTTCTCGTATTTGCGGATGCTTCGCCGTCCCTTTATGGCCTCATCTAGTTCCATCTTCTTCTTCCTCTTTTATGCCTACTATAACGCGTACCCTGCTTCGCTCGTTCCTCTCCTCCTCTTGTTGAAGTTCGAGCCCTGTCCCCTCTAGGGCCTCACATAGTTGGACTGGGGAACCGTCGCCGCTGGTGACCTCCAGAGCCCAGTTGAGAAAGCGGGACCAGGGGTCTCGTCCCAAAAGCCGCCCCTCATTTACAACCACTAGATGCCCTCCAGGAGCGAGAACTCGAACCATCTCCCTCTGAGCCCGGGGGTCGAGGATGAAAGAGGAGGGGAAAGTAGAAACCAGGGAATCGAAAACTTCATCCTGGAAGGGCATATCCTGGGCCCGAGCCCGGCAGAGGAGCGCTTTTACCCCTTTTCTTTTGGCGATCCTCAGCATGGAGGGGGAGAGTTCCACCCCGTAGCAGATATAACCTTGGCTCCTCATCTCCGAGAGCAGGTCGCCTGTGCCAAAGCCGATCTCTAGGATTCTCGGCCCTCGGAGGGAAGGAAGGGCGGTCCGTTGCCACCGGCGCCACTCCCCCCTGGAGACGAGATAACTTACCCTATCGTAAGCCCAGGCGAATTCATTATAGAGCCTGCAGAAGGCGAAAGCCAAAAGAGTTCGCCAGAAGTTGTGCAGCGTGAAAGACGCCTCCTTTGCGAAATGCGGAGCCCTTTGGGGTTCCGCTCTATTCTACTTGCCCTCTCTCCCCTGTCAAGGCGGAGGTTGTGAGGCTTGGGCGGGGGTGATATAATTTAGAGGAGATGGGAGAGAGCGAGAAGGTTGTAGTGGCCATGAGTGGGGGCGTAGACAGTTCTATGGCTGCGGCCCTGCTCCGAGAAGAAGGGTATGAGGTGATAGGGGTCATGATGCGCCTCTGGGCGCCGGAGGGGGTGACCAACCGGTGCTGCTCTCCGGAGGCTGCAGAGGACGCTCGCCGTGTCTGCCACATCCTAGGGGTTCCTTTCTACCTCCTCAACTTTGAGGAGGAGTTCAAGCGGCGTGTGGTCGACTACTTTGAGCGGGAGTACGCGCAAGGACGGACCCCAAACCCCTGCTTGGAGTGCAACCGTCACCTCAAGTTCGGCCTCCTTTTCAGAAAGGTGTTGGCCCTAGGGGCCGCTTACCTGGCCACCGGCCATTACGCACGGATAGAATACAACGGCCGGTATCGACTCCTCAAGGGGGTGGATAGGGCCAAGGATCAATCCTACGCTCTATATATGTTGGGTCAGGAGGAGTTGGCTGGTCTCTTGCTCCCTCTGGGCGAGTATACCAAGGAGGAGGTGCGTTCTCTGGCCCGAAAGATGCGACTCCCCGTGGCCGAGAAGGCCGAGAGTCAGGAACTATGCTTCGTTCCCGAGGCAGGCTATGGCCGATTCTTGCGAGATTATGGAGGCTTGAAGCCTCAGCCAGGGCCTATCGTGGATCTAGCGGGTAATACCCTCGGCGAGCACAAAGGATTGCCTTACTATACCATAGGGCAGCGTCGGGGGTTGGGGATAGCGGCTCCCGAGCCACTCTATGTCTTGCGCATCGATGTGGAAGGGAACGCCCTGGTGGTGGGCCGGGCTTCCGACCTGAGACGTGAAGGGCTACTGGCCAGAGATACAACTTACGTGAGTGGAGAGGCGCCTCCGGGGCCGATGGAGGTGACGGCCAAGATCCGGTATAAGGGGCAGGAAGCCAAGGCTCTCCTCGATCCGCTGGAGGGTGGAAGAGCAAAACTGAGTTTTCTAGAGCCCCAGAGGGGGGTGGCTCCTGGTCAGGGGGTGGTCTTCTACCAAGGGGCAGTGGTCATGGGCGGCGGAATCATCGAGGCAGGATATTAGGATGGGCTCTCTTTTATCTCCCCCTCTCGCCTTTCTCCTCCTTTTAGCCAGCATCAACGCTATTCTTTTCCATCTCCTTTGGGGGAGGAGGATAAGGGAGCTGGTTCTCTTTTGGGTAGCGGCGGTCATCGGCTTCACGGTTGGTCAGTTGGGGGCGGAGGCTTTGGGCCTCTCTTTCCTCACCATCGGCCCCTTGCACCTGATAGAGGGGACTATCGGCTCTTGGATGGGGCTTTTTATTGCCAAGCGGCTGAAGGTATGATATAATCGTTTGGAGGCAAGAGATGCCCACTACGCTCACCCTAGTGCGCGATATCGCTATCATCGTGTTGGCTTTGGAGTCGTTGGTAATCGGCTTTCTCCTCATCCTCCTGGCTATCCAGATCAGGGGGCTGGCCAAGATGTTGGAGGAGGAGGTCAAACCTATTCTCGACTCGGCCCAGGAGACGGTGAGTACCGTGCGAGGTACCACCTCTTTCGTCAGCGATACCTTGATCACCCCTTTGGTAAGGGCGGCGAGTTTCGCTACCGCACTAAGCAAGGTGATCGGGGTGTTAAGGCGAGGGCCGAAAAGAGAGTAGCGGTCTTAGATCATTAGGGAAAGGAGGTCCGGAATGGCTGGCAATTCCAAAGGTGGAGAGTTCCTGGCGGGCTTCATGCTGGGAGGGTTGATCGGGGCGGCTATCGGCTTGCTATTGGCTCCCCAGCCCGGCGAGGAGACGAGAGCCCAGCTGAGGGAGAGAAGTATCGAACTCAAGGCTCGAGCAGAGGAGCTCTCGGAGGAGGCCCGTAAGAAGGCCGAGGAACTTCAAGAGGCGGGAAAGGCGGTCTTGGAGGAGCAGAAGGCCCGCCTGGAAGAGGCGGTCGAGGAGGGAAAAGAGGCAGCCACTGAGAAGAAAGAGGAACTCTTAACCAAGTTAGAGGAAGAGAAAGGGAAGAAGGCCAAAGCCTGATCCAACTCCTTGAGAAGGGGAGCGGAACGCTCCCCTTTTTCTATACCTACCAGCCGATGGAGTTCCACGTGGGGCTCGGCCTCCCGGCGGTGGCAGTTGTGGCGCTGGTCTAGTTCATCGTCCGCTGGGTGCGGCGTCGCAGAGCCAGCCAGGGCGAAAGTTAAGAGGAGAATCAATGAACAAAAAGACAATCCTGATTGGGGTTGCGGCGCTGTTGGCAGTAGTGGTAGTGGTCGCATTCGTCACTACGCGCCCTGAGCCTCCCTTGACCGTGCCGGAAGGGGCACAGGCGGGTGACCTGATCCTCGAACCGTGCACGCATAAGATCAAGACCGGTATGTTCTCATCGGTCGGGTACTCCGCCGACTGCGGCACGCTGGTGGTGGCGGAGAACCGGGGGGACCCCAACTCGCGGCTGATTGCCTTGCCCGTCGTGCGCATACATGCTACTGGTAGCAACCCAACTGAACCGATCTTGCAACTGAGGGGCGGGCCGGGCCAGAGCAACATCGGAATCTCCCGTCCGTCATGGTTTGTCGAG
>JAUVHF010000147.1 GCA_030593425.1 Anaerolineales bacterium | reverse complement strand
CCCATCTCCCGAGCCTGGGCGGCCATCTTCTCCGCCAACTCGCGGGCTACAATGTCGGTGTAGGAGGGGTAATCATGGATGCTCTTGTGGGGATAGAGACAAGTCAACTGCCCCCCTGTCTCCTTCGCCTCCAGGATCACCGAAGAGAGCCGCTTAGTCTGGGCGTAGATACCGGCCGTTAGCCCGGCCGGCCCCGCCCCCACGATCACCACGTCGTACATCTATCCTCCCTGAATATGATCTCCTTCCCACCCTGGAAAAGAGTGATTTACAGAGGCTATTATAGGGGCCAAGAAGAGCGGTGTCAATTATCTTTGACCCATCTCCGCTATCTGTCGTAGGAGCCCCACGATGAGAGCGGCGAGCCTGGCCACCTGCCGCCATTGGAGGCCCCGACCCTCCCGCTCACCCCCCTCCGCCCATTGGCGAGCGTATATCAAGGCCGCTAAACCGCCCACCAGCCCCCCCATCAGGGCTCCCAAGAGCACTATGCGCCTCGCTCCCCGAAACACGGATAACTACCTCCTCAGGAAGGCCTTCAAAATCCCCACAACGAACGCGCCACCACTTATGGTGCGGATAATAGGACTCACTAAGAACGAGGAGAAGGTGCGCACCCCCTTCTCCAGCCGCTCTGTCCTCTCCCGGGCAGAAATTAGAGCCGGGAGCAGGGTAGACTTCGCCCGCCGCAGCCCCCGAAGGGCGTAAACCATAAGGAGAAGTGCTGGCAGGATGAGAATGAACCCTTGTGCCACCAAGAAGATGAGAGCCACATCTCGCCAGAGAGCCACCGTTTTTGGGTCCATCACCCCTCCCAATCCCAGAACCAATAGGCCAAAAACCGCCATTTGCCCCAAGGGGCGAAGACCTCCTGCACCCCTTTATCGGTGACCGGCGCTCCATCGAAGAACCGCTCCGAGACCAACTTGCGAGCCCAGGTATCGACCCCCAGATAGTCGTAACGGCCCAGAAGGGCCAAGATGTGGGCGGCCGCATATTGTCCCACCCCCTTGATCGATTTGAGCCTCTCATACAGTTCCGCCGTCTCCAAGGGAGAATGTTTGAGCCCTTCCAGGTCTAGGTCGCCGCTTGCCACTTGGCGAGACAACAGAGCGATGGACGAGGCCCGATACCCCAGTTTAACCTCCTGCCGCAGATAGTTCTCGCCCGCCTCAGCCACGGCCTCCGCTGTGGGGAAGGCTCTGAGCGCAGGTTCAAGAGCATAAGGCTCCCCCAACCTCTCCACCAGCCGACTTACCATCCCCTCCGTCTGCCGCCAGGTGCAGTTGGTAGTGCAGATGGTCTTGACTGTGTGAGCGTTGTTCACTTTTCTGTCCTTCTCGCAACGCCCATTATACCACAAATGCAGCCTTCTGCGAGTTATTCCGGCGGGAACCCCGGCAGATCAGGCAACCGGATCCCCAGATCTTTCGGCTTGGCGCACTCATCTGATACAAGATGGGAGAGCGGCGCAATCCAAGCCGGCCTGATCTCCCCCTCCCCGACCTGCTCTTCTCGGTCGACTAACCCCCAATGAGTTGCTGTTGCGATGACACCCAGGTGTCGGTGCTTGCTTGGGCCAACTGATAGCAAGCGAACTGGCCACACCATCCCACAGTTCTATAGGCATCTTAAGCGGCGATTTCTCTGATTTACATATCAACATAGGGGTAGGGTCATTTTAAGCGCTTAAAACGGCTGGTCAACATAATCTTATATTCAGAAATGAGCCAAAATCGGGGTCTGGATGGGGTTTGGGGAAATGATGATGGTCAAACCTGAGATTTTGTGTCGAAATTGCGGTGTGATAGCGCTAAGAGTTGGAAGAAAGGCCCAGATATAAAACAGGAGTTGGAGGCCTCCCGGGTGGCTCTCAGGGTCTTGGGAGGGTGCTTGCGAGAGGTGAGGGGTTTGGAGTTGCCCCACTGCATGGGGCAGCGGAACCTCGTAGCGGTGGAGAAGGTGGCTCCCACCCCGGAAAAATATCCCCGCCGGCCGGGGGTGCCAGCCAAGCGGCCGCTAGTTTAGGAAACAAGGAGTAGGGCAGGGGTCCACCCGTCCTGAGCCAGGGCGAAGGATACCCGCCCTAATTATGTACCCGACTCCTCACCAGCACAGCCACCATCGCTAAAGACAAGTGGCAAATTTGGGCAAAGCCGCCAGCCCGTCGTTATACGCCGTATCAATCTGTTGCAGAAGAGAGGGATGCTCGAGCCTCTCACCTTCAGGATTTCTTGGACTTCACTGACCGTAGCCATTCCTCTAACTCTCGCGCTGCGATTTCACGGCCGCCTAGGCCGAAGGCCACGGCCACCGCCACTGCGATGGCTCCCAGCACCAGACCAAAGGCCATATTGATGATCTCGTTAGCCAGGCCCATCTGCCGCAAGCCCATGGCGCCAGCCAGCACCAGGATAGAGACCCTCGCGGCCAGAGCCAGCAGTCCGGCTTGAGCTGCCCCGCTGGCCTGTATGGTCGTGGAGGCGAGATTGGCCAGGTAGAGGCCAACGGCGAAGATGATCAAGCCCAAGATCACCTGACCGGCAAAGACCGTGAACACAGCTGCCACTTCGGCCAAGAACACGAAGCCCAGCAGACGGGATGCCTCGATGGTGGCGAAGAGCATGATCCCCACCAGAACCAGGTACCCCACGATTTCTGAGGGCGTCCGCTCCCCTTCAGCAGGCTCCTTGCCCAGGCCTAGCCGGGCCAGGACGGCGTTGAAGCCAGCGCCCATCAGCAGGTTGGTAATCAAGCCGGCCACCACGCGCCCTACCCCGTAGGCAATCATCACCACCAGGCTGGCAGCAAAGATGGCCGGGAGTGCGCCCAGGATCGTGTTCAACATATTGCTGGCTGGCCGGGTGATGGCTTCCAGCGCCAGGGCATTGAGGGCGGCAATCAGCACCGGGATGAGGATCAAGACGTAGAGGACCAGGCCCAGAAGCCCGGATAGCCGCTGCTTCCCCAGCACCGGAGCCAGTCCCACCTGCTCACTGAGCCGGTCAGCGCCGATGGCGACTAGCATATTGGCCACAATTCGCTGCACGATGCGGGCGATGAACCAACCGATCACCAGGATCAGGCCCGCGGCGAAAATGTTGGGCAGGAAGCCGAGGACTTTGCTAATCATCCCCTGGACCGGTTCGAGGAGCCCTTCCAGGGCCAGGGCACTCAACACGGCTGGCAGAAAGAGCAGGAAGACCAGCCAGTACATGGCACCACCGAGTGTTTGAGCCAGGGGAACCCGCTCCTCTTCTTTGAGGCCGGCTAGGCTGCCGAGGCGCTCATCTATGTTGGCAACCCTCAGCACTCGCGAGATAACGAGTCTCAGCGCGCTGGCCACGACCCAGGCGATCAGGAGCAAGAGCGCCGCACCAAGCAGCCGTGGGGCGTACTGGAACACCTGGATTAGGAGCTGGTTGAGCGGCTCGGCGATGATCGTGAGGCCCAGAGTCTGGAAGAAGGCGATCAACACGAAGAGCATGATCAGGTAGTACACACCCTTCGCGATCCACCGCTCCACTTCGACGGCTTCGGCCTCTTCTTCCCCCACGATCCAGCGAGCCAGTCGGTTGTCCAGGGTGGTGCGATGAAGCGCCCCTCGCACGATGGCAGACACCACTAGTGCAACCAGCCACCCGACAATCAAGATGGCCAGGGCCCCGATGAGGCTAGGGATGTACGCCCCAACTAACTGGGTGATTTGATCCAAAATGACTTGCATGGTTCTACCTCCTTAGTCAATATCTAGGAGCTAATGTCAATGCTCGAGCATCCCCTTCTCCCAAAGCAGCGATATGGCTATAAGGTTCTGTTTGCGGAAAAATGTACGAAAAACCCGAAAGAACTTGGCCTATTCGCATTCTACTATGTACTAGGGTTAATGTCAATTGTCTCTTCGGCTCGCCTAGGGGGTAGATAACTGCTCCACCCTCTCCTCCACGATGCGGAAGAGGGCCGCCATTTTCAAGAAGTCCCCGGGGAAAGGGGCCAGTTCCAGTCTTCCATCCCCACTCGAAGCCATAACAACAACCTCAGCCCATCAACAGACCCTCTCTCACCCGTTCTCTCAGGCGATTCTTGGGGAGCATAGGGCCAGGGTGATTTTGCCCGGCCTAAGATGGGTCTGCTGGATGCAAACCTTCTTCGATCTCACTAGAATGTGCAAGAGGCAAACTAGCCACACCATCCCATCGTTTTAAGCGCGTTTTAACCACCGATTTTTCGGCTTTGCATATGAACATAGGTACAGGGCAATTTTAGGCCCTTAAAACGGCTGGTGTACATAATCTGATATTGAGAAATGGGCGAAAATCGGGGTCTGGATGGGGTTTGGGGGAATAATAATGGTCAAAACCGGGGTTTTGTGGCGGAATTGGGGCGTGGTCATGACCGTCACTTGGAAGGGATTGTTCTCACCGGGATTGTGTCGTAGCGG
>JAUVHF010000014.1 GCA_030593425.1 Anaerolineales bacterium | reverse complement strand
CGCCGTGCAAGCGGATGGCATCCGCTCTGCCATCTCCAAGCATCTCTCTGAGGCAGAAATCGAAGGCCTCCTCTCCCGCACGGGAGCCGAGCCAGGAGACCTCCTTCTGATAGTGGCCGACCAGCCGGAGGTAGTGGCCGGAGCCTTAGCGCATCTACGAGTGGAGATGGGGGAGCGGCTAGGGTTGCGGGACAAAGACCTTTTGGCCTTCGTTTGGGTCCTGGAATTTCCCCTCATGGAGTGGAACGAAGAGCTATCGCGTTGGGAGTTCTCTCCTCACCCCTTTACCCAACCTAAGGGAGAGGATCTTCCCTATATGGCCTCTGACCCGCATCGAGTGCGGGGCATCTCCCACGACATAGTCTGCAACGGCGAGGAGATCGGTGGGGGAAGTGTTCGCATTCATCAGAGAGAACTCCAAGAACGGGTTTTTAAGATGATCGGGCTATCGCAGGAGGAGATGGATGCTCAGTTTGGGCATTTCTTGGAGGCTCTCGATTACGGCGCGCCTCCCCACGGGGGCATCGCCCCAGGCATCGACCGGCTAGTTATGGTGCTGACCGGAGAGGAGAACATCCGGGAGGTGATCGCCTTCCCCAAGACCCAAAGCGCGCAAGACCTCCTCTTCCAAGCCCCATCGCCCGTCTCGGAGGATCAATTGAAAGAGTTACACCTTCGGCTAGCAGAGGATGAAGGACCTTAAAACTTCAGGCACCAAAGCGTTCTGCGCTTGCAAAAATTGCCATTATGTGCTATATTATGATTGCGTCACCCTGTAGTGCGCGTGATGCGACGAACAGTTTTGAGCCAACACTTTATAAATAGGGAGCCGATCTCTAGAGGGGCTGTCCGTAGGACAATAACCAATAGGTAGGCACCCACCTGCGAAAGCAGGGTCAAAACTTAGGAGCACACGACACAGCGGGGGACGTCTTCAGCCAGCAGGCCGCAAGGCCTGCTGGCTTTCTTTGTTGCCTTGGCGATCTGTGGAGGGCCTGGGTTGACAAAATCGACCTTTTGTGACATACTATTGCCAATTAAAGGCTATGATGGAGACGAGTAGGCAGGTGCCACCTTCCAGAGAGTCTGGATAAGGTGAGAGCCAGATAGGAGAGGCCCTGCGCGAAAATCCCTCCGGAGCCGCCAACCGAAAGGGTTGCCGAGTAGACTTGGCCGGGTTCGCTATCCGTTATCAGAGGTGAGGGTATGAACACGTACCCTAACGAGTGAGCGGGAAGTCGCTAATTAGGGTGGTACCGCGGGGGTAAAGCCCTCGTCCCTAGGACGAGGGCTTATCGTTTATATAGAGGGAGGATCGTGTGACCGAGCTCTTGTGCCTGACGGATAGTTACCTTCGGGAGTTCGAAGCCACAATAATGGAGGTGGAGGGAAATAGGGTCGTCTTGGACCGTACAGCCTTTTATCCTCAGGGCGGGGGACAGCCCAGCGATGTTGGCGTTCTCTTGGACGACCAAGGGCAGATCTACAGAGTGCTCAAGGTGAGCAAGAAGGGAAAGGTCTTCCACAAACTGGATAGAGAGCCGCCCCCAGCAGGGACCAGAGTCTATGGGGAGATCGATTGGGAGCATCGGTATAGATTGATGCGCACTCATACCGCTTTGCATATCCTCTGTGGCGTAATCTTTAGGGACTATGGGGCCTCGGTCACCGGGGGAAATATGGAGCCTCTCAGGGCGCGGATGGATTTCGAGTTGGAGCATATGAGCGCCGATTTCGCTCAGGAGGTGAAGGAGAAGATCAACCGGGAGGTGGAGGCGGGGCGCCCGGTCAAGGTAAGCGTACTCCCTCGGGAGGAGGCTTTCCAGATCCCGGACCTGATCCGCACCAAGATCAACCTCCTGCCGGAGGGGATAAAAGAGGTGCGGGTGGTAGAGATAGAGGGGCTGGATATGCAGGCCGATGGAGGGACCCACGTGGCCAACACCAAAGAGGTGGGGCATATACGGGTGGTGGGACACGAGAGCAAAGGGAGGATAAATAAGAGGCTGAGGATCGCCCTGGAGTAGCCATGGCTAGGTTTAGATTCTGTCCTAACTGTGGGGTGGCCTTGTCTCTGGATGAAGGGCCCCAGGTCTGCGGAGATTGTGGGGCTGAGCATTACGAGTATTCCTACCCCTGCGCTGGGGCTTTGGTAGTGAAGGGTGGTCGGCTCCTCTTGGTGAAGCGGGGTGTGGAGCCCTATAAGGGGTGCTGGGACATCCCCGGCGGCTTCCTAGAGGCGGGAGAGCATCCAGAGGATGGGGCTGTACGCGAGGTCCAGGAGGAGACGGGGCTGAAGGTTAAGATGAGGGGCTTCTTCGGGGCTTACATAGATACCTATGGCCAGGGAGAGGATTATACCCTGAACCTATTCTATCTGGCGGAGCCGATAGGTGGGAAGCCGTGTCCAGCCAGCGATGCCCAGGCACTGGCCTGGTTCCCCCCGGGTGGGCTGCCCGAACCCCTCGCCTTCTCCCACATCCGTCAGGTATTGGAGGATTGGAGGAGGTCGATCGCCGACGATGAGGTCGGTGGAATCTCATCGGAGGTAGGCGATGTTTAAAGAGGTATCATCCAAGATCGATTTCGTAAAACTGGAGAAGGAGATACTTTCCTTCTGGCAAAAGAACCGGATTTTCAAGAAGAGCCTGGAGTTGCGCAAAGACGCTCCTCGCTGGGTCTTCTACGAGGGGCCACCTACGGCCAACGGTCTCCCCCACGTGGGGCATGTCTTGACCCGGGTCTTCAAAGACCTCTTCCCCCGCTACCGCATCATGAAGGGGTACTATGTCCTGCGCAAGGGGGGTTGGGACACCCATGGTCTGCCGGTGGAACTGGAGGTGGAGAAAGAACTGGGCTTCACAGGGAAGCCAGCCATCGAGGAGTACGGGGTGGCGGAGTTCAACCAGAGATGCCGGGAGTCGGTCTTCCGTTACGTTAACGAGTGGTACCAGACCTCGGAGCGGATCGGCTTCTGGATCGACATGGATGACCCTTACGTCACCCTCTCCAACGAATATATAGAATCGGTCTGGTGGATCTTAAAGCGGTTTTGGGAGATGGATCTCCTGTACGAGGACTATAAAGTTGTCCCTTATTGTCCTCGCTGCGGGACCCCCCTCTCCAGCCATGAACTGGCCCAAGGGTACGCTACCGCCGAGGACCCTTCGGTCTACGTTAAGTTTCCCCTACGGGATGAGCCGGGGACCTACTTTCTGGTCTGGACCACCACCCCTTGGACCCTGCCTGGGAACGTGGCCCTAGCCGTGCATCCCGATGTCGAGTACACCCTGGTGAAGCAGGATGGGGAAAGGCTGATATTAGCCAAGGAACTCTTGGATGAGGCGCTGGTCGGCGACTATGAGGTAGTGAAGAACCTTAAGGCCAAGGATTTGGTGGGAAAGCATTATTCGCCGCTCTATACCTTTCTCCCTGTGGATGTCGACTACTGCTACGTCCTAGCGGCGGATTTCGTCACCACTGAGGAGGGGACAGGGATAGTGCATATGGCCCCCGCCTTCGGAGAGGTGGATTTGGAGGTGGGCCGAGAGTACGGCCTGCCCACTCTGCAGACGGTGGACTCCCAGGGGAGGTTCATCCCCCAGGTGAACCCCTGGGCCGGGGTCTTCGTTAAGGATGCCGACCCTTCCATCACCGAAGATTTGGAACGGCGGGGGCTCATGTACCGTTCTGGCACCTATCGTCATACCTACCCCTTCTGCTGGCGGTGCGAGACCCCTCTCCTCTACTACGCTAAGAGCACCTGGTTCATCAAGACCACGGAGCGGAAAGAGGATCTCTTGGCCAACAACCAAAAGATAAACTGGTACCCGGCCCATATCAAGGATGGCAGGTTCGGTAACTGGCTGGAGAGCAATGTCGATTGGGCGTTGGGCCGAGACCGGTACTGGGGCACCCCCTTGCCCATCTGGCGGTGCGAATCGTGCGGTCACCAACTCTTGGTGGGGAGCATCGCCGAATTGGAGGAGCGGGCGGGCCGCTCTTGGAAGGAGTTGGACCTCCATCGTCCCTTCGTGGACAGCATCCTCCTCTCCTGCCCCCAGTGCGAGGGGAAGATGCGACGGGTTCCGGAGGTGATCGATGCCTGGTTCGATTCTGGTTCCATGCCCGTGGGCCAGTGGCACTACCCCTTCGAAAACGAGGAGATCTTCCGAGAGCAGTTCCCCGCCGATTTCATCTGTGAAGCGGTGGATCAGACTAGAGGGTGGTTCTACAGCCTTCATGCCATCTCTACCCTTCTCTTCAACGAGCCCAGTTACAAGAACGTCATTGTTTTGGGGCTAGTGGTCGATGCCCAAGGGAGAAAGATGAGCAAATCTTTGGGCAACGTAGTCGACCCTTGGGATGTGCTGCGGGCTCATGGGGCCGACGCTATGCGTTGGTACTTCTACACGGCCAGTCCCGCAGGCAGCGAGCGCCGTTTCTCCGTCGAGTTAGTGGGGGAGGTGGTTCGGAAGTTTTTGCTTACCCTTTGGAACACCTACGCTTTCTTCGTCATCTACGCCAACATAGACAAATACAGCCCTAAAATACGCGCCCTGCCTGTGGCTCAACGTCCCCCTTTAGATAGATGGATCCTCTCGGAGTTGAACTCCCTAGTGGAGAAGGTAGATAGGGCGCTGGATGATTTCGACGCCACTGGCGCCGCTCGACCCATTCAGGAGTTCGTGGAACTCCTCAGCAACTGGTACGTGCGGCGCAGCCGACGTCGCTTCTGGAGAAGCGAGCAGGATGAGGATAAAGCAGCGGCCTACGCCACCCTTTACGACTGCCTCACCACATTGAGCAAGTTGCTGGCGCCCTTCACGCCTTTCTTGGCGGAGGAGATATACCGCAACCTCGTCTCTTCCGTCGATGAGAGGGCGCCGAAGAGCGCGCACCTCTCCGACTTCCCCCAATCTGACAAGGGTCTGATCGATCTGAAGTTGATGGCCGATACCGCTCTCCTGATGCGGCTGGTGAGCCTGGGGCACGCGGCGCGGAATAAGGCCGGCCTCAAGGTGCGTCAACCTTTGGCTCAACTCTTGATAAAGGTGTGTACCCCTGAGGAACGGGAAGTGATAGAAGGTCTAGCCGATCAGGTCTTGGAGGAACTGAACGTCAAATCGCTGGCCTTCGTGGAGGAGCCCGATTTAGTGGAATACCAGATCAAGCCCGATCCCCGCTTATTAGGCCCGAAGTACGGAGCGCTCTACCCCAAGATCAAAGAGTCGCTCACCAGCCTCGATACTTACTCTGTGGTGGAGAGGGTGCGGTCTGGAGAGGAGGTAGAAGTCACCATTGAGGGTCAAAAGGTGGTTCTTTTGCCCGAGGAAGTGAAGATAGAGCCCCTACCTAGGGAGGGCTTGGCTGTAGCCGAGGAAGGAGGGCATCTGGTGGCGGTAACCACTACCCTCACCGAAGAGTTGAGGTGGGAGGGGTTGGCCCGCGAGGTGGTGCGGCGCATCCAGACCTTGCGCAAAGAGGCTGACTTCAAGATCGAAGATACGATAGTCACCTACTTTGAAGCCCATCCTATCCTCGTACAGGTGATGGAGGAGCATGGGGAATACATCAAGCGGGAGACCCTCTCCACAGCCTTGGTGCAGAAAGGAGCCCCTCCGGGGTGTGTCACCAAGAGTTACTCCATCGAGGGGCACGGCATAACCCTTGCTCTCAAGCGGAGTTGATCTCTTTGGGCATTTCTTGTGCTGAAGATATGGGTAGCCCCCTGGGGGGCTACCCCTGGATTTGCTCCCCGCTCCAGCCAGAATTATAATGGATGTGGTCATTAGAGAGGCCGAGCAGGGTTATGATAAGGGTCGATCTGGTTAGTGATTCACCTCAGGAGACACAAGAGTTCGGAGTCTCCTTGGGTCAACTCTTGCGAGGCGGCGAGTTGATCTGCCTGGAAGGAGAACTGGGGTCGGGCAAGACCACCTTCATTCAGGGCATCGGACGGGGCCTGGAGGCAGATGGACCTATCACCAGCCCCACCTTTACCTTGGTTAACGAGTACCGAGGGGAAAATCTAGCCTTCTATCATGTCGATCTCTACCGGGTAGAGAGCCGCCGAGAGATCATAGCCTCCGGGCTGGACGACCTCTTTTTTGGGGATGGGGTCTGCGCTATCGAGTGGGCGGAGAAGGCGAGGGAGATCGTGCCTCCAGAGAGGTTGTGGATCATCCTCCAACACGGAGGGGAAGGAAGGAGGCTCATCTCCATGGAGGCTGTGGGCCCAGGTTATGAGGATCTATTGAGTTCTCTAGAGGGAGAGTTGGCCCGGAGGCGGAGATGATATTGGCCCTCGATACATCGACGCGGATCGCTAGCATCGCCATCTATGGGAGAGAAGAGGGAGTGGTCTCCGAACTCACCTGGCGTTCTTCCAGCCATCATACCGTGGAACTAACACCATGTTTGGACCTGCTCTTGAGGCAGAATCCTGAGGAGTTGGCCGGAATAGCCGTGGCTCTGGGGCCTGGCTCCTTCACCGGGCTGAGGGTAGGGCTCAGCCTGGCCAAGGGGTTCGCTTTGGCCCAGGTCATACCCCTGATAGGCATCCCCACCCTTGATACTCTGGCCTACTCTCAAAGCCATCAACCCCTTCCCATCTGTGCCCTTTTGGAGGCCGGGAGGGGGCGGATCTGTGCTGCCCTTTATGAAAAGGTGACTCTCCATCGGGTCGCCGATTACCTCCTCACCACTATAGAGGGGCTCTGTTCTGAAATCACTCGTCCCACCCTCATCTGCGGAGAGATAGATGAAGCGGGGATGGCTATCCTCCGAAGGAGGCTGGGGGATCGCGCCGTGGTCACATCGCCGGCCGCTTCTTTGAGGAGGGCCGGATACCTGGCTGAACTGGGCTGGGAGCGGCTCCAGCGAGGGGAGGTAGATGATCCGCGGACGCTGGAACCTATCTACCTACACCGTCCGGAGATCCCGTACGTAAAGTATCCCGAGGGAAAAGATGGATTATGACGGTTTGGCCTACAAGGTAGAGCCGATGCAGGCGAGCGATGTCCAAGAGGTGGTGGCTATCGAGCGGCTCTCCTTCTCTAGGCCCTGGCCTATGGGAGCCTACCGATACGAGATCCGCCACAACCCACGAGCCCACTACTTTGTGGTTCGCCGTCAGGAGGAAGGGGCGGCACAGCGCGAGGAACCACGTAGGGGGCTTCTGGCTCGGTTCCGCTCCACTGACCAGCGACTGCCCATAGTAGGGTATGGGGGTTTTTGGTGCTCGGCAAGGGAGGTTCATATCAGTACTATAGCGGTGCATCCACGCCTTCGTAGAAAGGGGATCGGCCAACTTATCCTCATAGCCATGATCGAGAAAGCGCGAAGTTCAGGGGCCGATCATATGACCTTGGAGGTACGAGCCTCTAACTTGGTCGCTCAAAGCCTGTACCGTAAATATGACTTCCAGGTGGTGGGTCGGAAGAGGAGGTATTACTCCGATAGTGGCGAGGATGCGGTGGTCATGGCCGCTCAAGATATCGACCGCTCCCCCTATTCGATTCATCTTCAGGAGTTGCGGAATAGGTTGATCGAGCGTCTCAAAAGATCAAAAGATGATGTGAAGCAGGGCGATGGCTATGAGGAACTGAGCCAAAAGCCCCGTTCCGGCCAGAAGATAGGTGGCTAGAGGCTCCCGACGATGGAAGGCGAAACCCAAAAGGGCGTTCGCTATGAAGGTTATGAGGCCGATAGTGGGGAGCCTTAGTATTTGCTCTTTGGGGGCGATCCGATCTATGCCACCGAAGGCGGTGAAATGGAGGGGGAGGATACGGGGCAGGGTGGGGTAGCGAGCCAGGAGGTAGGCGAAAAGGGCCGCGTTAGCCAAGGCTCCCAGGACGAGGAGGAGTTGGGCCAGGCGGTCCCGCCAGAAGGGTAGGGAGATGAGGGTTCCGTAGGTTGTCTTCTCCTCTAAGGCTAGAGTAGCGCCCATCTGGCGGCGGGCTTCCAAGGCAGCGAGAAAGCCAGCCGGATTAGAGGGAGAGAGGGCGTAGGCGGAACTGCGGGTGACCAAGAAGAGTTGTCTTTTAGGGGGCTCGGTGGCGTAGGAGAGGAGGGGCCCCATATCTTTACCTTGGCTGCGCCCCAGCCAGCAGCCGAGCCAAGCGAGCCTGGGGGAAGGAAGGTCGCTGAGGCCCTTCCCACGGGATCCTGTAGGGGCGACGACGGAAGAGAGGTTGCTCAAAGGCACTACTTGGCGAACGCTCCCGCAGACGATGGTCACGCTATCTCGATCCAGGAGATAGCGGAGGGTTAGGAGTTGGTAGATTCGGTAGGCTAGGAAAGCCAGGGGGCCCAGGCTGAGGAGAACCAGGGAGCCCAGAAGGAAGGAGGTGAAGGAGGGGGGGCGGCCGATGAGGGAGAGGATGAGGGTGGCATCGATGAGCAGGATAACCACCATGGCCGCCGAGGTCACAACCACCCCTATTAGCCTTCCGGGTCTCCATTCGATCATCGGTAACTCCGGGCCTTATTATACACCAAAAGAGATGTAACGTCCGAGAAAACGTCGCAGATGAACTACGACGCTACACACAAATGAATAGGCGTCAGATGGTAACATCCCTGGCCCCCGGCCTGGCAAGTACCGGGACAGGCTGACGATGCCAGGACAGGCTGACGCCACGGGAACAACTGACAGGAGGTAACTCCCCTGGCCCACCATCGCCAGGCTGCCAGCACGGAAATGGAGGGAAGTAGCGGTGACCATTCCACGACTTTTCCTGGGCGCGCCCCTTTTTGCGATGACCATCCTTTGGTGGTACGGAGCGTTGGCCCTGGAAGATGCGGCCAAGCGACAAGTCGGCCTTGGTATGTTCCTCATATTCCTTTCTGTGCTTATTTTCCATGACTCGTATGGCAACAGACTACTTCCTCCGCCCAATCAGGGCGCCCAAGTGATGGGATACAGCGAGGGCTTGCTCTGCCTCGCCCTTGGTATACGTGTGGTTGCTAGAAATCTAAGGAAATCCAAATAGTCCTGACCACCGGTGACCCTCCGTACCATCATCTGGGCCCCGAATCTTCTGCGGCAGGGTGAGAGGGGGAACCGAGGGGTTAGGCCACATCACACCATTGAAAGCGAGGTGATTCGCAGGAACGAAGCCACTGGGTTGTCCAGCGGCTTCAGGTAGACTCTTGCAGGGGGCAAAAGCATGGAGAAGCAGATCTCACCCGGGCTGAAGGCTACGTTCCTCGTCCACGCCATCCTGGGTACCATCTTCGGACTTTTCTACCTGCTGATGCCGGACGTGTGGGGGAACCTGATCGGTGTGCCTATGCAGGAGCCGGGGTGGTACCGAGCGATCGGCGCAGCCATTCTGGGCTTCGCCTCCAGTTCCTGGTTGGCATACAAGGAGACGGCCTGGGACAAGGTGAAGATCGTGGTTCAGATGGAGATCGTCTGGAGCGTTCTGGGTACTCTCGTTACTCTGTGGGGCTTGATCTTCGCTGGTTTCCCAACAAGCGATTGGTTGAGCGCCCTCATCCTCGGTGGCTTCGCAGTAGCCTTCAGCGTCTTCTATTTCCGAGGGTAAACTTGGGGAAAGGCAATGGAGCACTATCATGGGGCGGTTCTTTGTGGTACTCTATCCTACCAGATACCCTTATGACACAGGAAGAGAAGTCGAATGGGGTGTGATGTGGGCTAATAGGCACCTTGGCGGCCGCCCGAATCTTCTGCGGCAGGGTGAGAGGAAAGACGCACTCAGCACGGCCGTGATGGTGATTAGGAGGCTCTAAAGGAAAGATCGTCAATCTACTAGAGGGAGGACATACGGAAATGAGAAAGCTGATCTGGCTGTTGCTATTCATGAGTTTGCTTGGCTTTGTTACCACTGCCTGTGGACCAACTCCATCTCCCACTCCCGTCCCCGAAGCGCCCACACCGACAATTGCACCGCCTACACCGACACCCGTACCGGCTACAGCGACGCCCGTACCACCCACCCCCACGTCCGTGCCGCCTACGCCTACCCCGGAGCCAACGCCGACTGCCTTACCGGAGGAAGGAGGTGAAGCGATGCCTTTTGAAGTGACAAGCACCGCCTTTGCGCAAGGGGAGTCGATTCCTGGCAAGTATACCTGCGACGGCGAGGACATCTCACCGCCGCTAGCGTGGGGAGACCCGCCCCAGGATACTCAGAGTTTTGCCCTCATCGCTGATGACCCGGACGCGCCGATGGGCACCTGGGTCCACTGGGTGCTCTACAACCTGTCGGCGGAAGCCCGTGCCTTGCCGAAGGCTGTCCCCCCGGAGGCTGATCTGCCGGACGGCAGCCGGCACGGTCAGAACAGTTGGGGGCGACTGGACTACGGAGGCCCCTGTCCACCCAGCGGGACCCATCGCTACTTCTTCAAACTCTACGCCCTGGATACGGTGCTCGACCTAGCCTCGGGTGCGAGCAAGGAGCAATTGCTCCAGGCGATGGAGGGACATATCCTGGCCCAGACAGAATTGATGGGGGTGTACGCAAGGCAATAAGGGCCTACGTCTAAGCGCTGCAGGCTACGAATGACAGCGTGGTTGCGGGTCACTTGGCTGGCGATGTATGACGGCGTGTATCAGGCCAACTCTTCTGCGGCCAGGTGATAGGGGGACAAACGTGGTGGGTCGACGGAAGAGTGGCCCACCGCAAGGGACGAAAGGAGGCGGAGATGGCAAGAATCGAAGCAAGTGTGGTGATCAACCGACCCGTTGAAGAGGTGTTCGCGTACGTGGACGACGAAGGGAATGCGCCCAAGTGGGAATCGTATATTCTTGAAGCGGAGCAGACGTCCGAGGGTCCCAAGGGCGTGGGCACGACGCTCCGGGGAGCGGCCCAATTACTTGGCCAGCGAATAGAATTCACCGCAGAGATTACCGACTACGAGCCCAACAGGAGGGTGACGGAGAAGATCTCAGGAGGGCCTATCTCACTGGAGCAGACCTTGACCTTGGAACCCGTTCAGGGCGGCACAAGGCTCACCATCGTCGGCGAAGGGGAGACGGGCGGGTCCTTCAGCATGGCCGAGCGGATTGTGATCCGCATGTTTCAGAGAGACGTGGGAGCCAATCTGGCCAAGCTCAAGGAGATCCTAGAAGCGGAGGCTTAGGGCAGCGCGACCCCACATAGTAGGCAGCTTGGCGGTTGCCCACCTCTTCCGCGGCAGGGTGAGAGGGAGAACGAGCATCTACGGTTGCGGGAAGACAACAAGGGGGACAATCAAGATGATAGTGGCTGGGTGGAACAATGGGAAAGCCAATAATGTGACTGGCGGTGGATATGGCATCAAAATAAGACGCAAGGACAGAGACAACTATTTTCGCAAGAGATGGACTTCTGTAGCCCTTGAGCTTGACAATGGAGATGTGGTGGATGTTCGGTTGTCACCTTCATTTTGGCGAAAGTGTCCTGAGCTTCGGGGCGTAAGAATAGGGAAATGGATGCTGGACTATGGGCTTGCGCCATGGCCAAGAGGCAAACCCCCGAGATTTCAACTAGAACCGATAGGGAATAGAAGATTCAGGTTGAGTCGCTTATGAGCCTGCCGCAACAAAAGATTACCGTGGACACCTGACTGAATCTTCTGCGGCATGGTGAGAAGGGGAAGGGAAAGACGGAGCGGTTGCCGGGGAGTAGAAAACAAGGACTGGCAGGAGGTAACTCCTGCCAGCACGGAATAGGGCAGGTATCCTTCGGCTTCGCTCCCTGGCCTCCCACGTGCCAGGGCAGGCAGGACAGGCCCCTCCCCCGATAATTAAGAAAACGTCGCACATGAACTGCGACGCTACACACAAATGAATAGGCGTCAGATGGGAACATCCCTGGCCCCCGGCCTGGCAAGTACCGGGACAGGCTGACGATGCCAGGACAGGCTGACGCCAGGGGAAAGAAACCCGCCTCACCCATGCCATCGCAGGTTCTACGTGGCTGCTAGTCTCTCTCGCCTGGCTCCGGCATAGACAGGGGTCACCCAGGGGGCGTACTTCTTGTTCTTCCCCCGGGCGATGTCGAAGTAGAGGTCGCGCAGTCGCGTCACAATGGGGCCCATCTTACCGGTGCCCACCTTGCGGTGGTCTATAGAGGCGATGGCCGCGATCTGGACGCCCGTGCCGCAGAAGAAGGCCTCCTCCGCCATATAGAGTTCGCTTCTATCTATCTTCCGCTCCACCGTATCTATCCCCAGTTCATCCCTAGCCAGTTCTATGAGGGAGGCCCTGGTTATCCCCTCCAGGATATCTTCCGTTACGGGCGAAGTGACCAGTTTCCCATCCCGCACGATGAAGAGGTTCTGCGCGCTCCCCTCGGAGACATGGCCGTCCGCGGTCAGGACGATGGCTTCGTCGTAGCCGTTCATTATCGCCTCGGTCTTGATGAGGGCGGGGTTTATGTAGGAGCCGGTGATCTTACCCCGGGCGGGGATGGCGTTATCGCTTATCCTCTGCCAGGAGGAGACGCCAACACTCGCTCCTTCCTCCTTCTCGATATATTTGCCGAAGGGAGTGACGAAGATAGCGCACTCATCCTCCAAGTCCTGGAGCTGCACCGCCAGTTTCTCACTGGCCTTGTAGGCCAGGGGACGTACGTAGATATCCTCCTGGAAGCCCTCCCTGCGCAGGAGTTCCAGGGTGATATCGCCTAGGGTATCCACATCGTAGGGAAGGGAGATGAGGAGCATGTGGCAGGAGCGGTGGAACCGCTCGTAATGCTCCCGCATCTTGAGGACGTATAGCTCCTCCTCTTCGTCGTTCCAGTAGGCGCGTATCCCCTCGAAGCAACCGGTGCCATAGTTCAAGGCGTGAGTCATGATGCTGACCTTGGCTCTCTCGATGGGCACGATCTGACCTTCAAAGAAAGCGTACTTGGTCTTGGCCATTTCTCTCCTTTCTATGAAGAGTTCTCTGTCGTCTTGAAACGATCCCCGGGATACCCTTGTCCGGGCTACAGATCGTCTTGTCCTTCAGGGTCGAAGACGGGATGCGAACGCACTCACCTCTTTGAGGTCTCGCCGCGGTGTTCTGCGCGTCCGAGGCCGGGCTGGGTACCCCAAGGGTACGATGGCTACTGGCCGGAGGTGGGATGGTAGGTCCAGGGCTCGAGTCGCTTCCTCCTCGTTGAAGGCCCCTACCCAGCAGCCTCCCAGCCCCAAGGCTACCGCGGCGAGCAACAGGTTCTCCGTGGCCGCGGCGGTATCCTGGAGGCAATATAGGTTCACCCCTCGCCCACCGTACCGCATCGCCGAGCGGTCCGGGTCGGCACAGACGACCACTACCACCGGAGCCCGGGCGATGAAGCGCTGATCCAACCCGGCCCGAGCCAAGGCCTCCTTTTTCTCCGCCTCCCTCACCACCACGAAGAACCAGGGTTGTAGGTTCCCCGCCGAGGGAGCCCTGATCGCCGCCCGCAGGATCTTCTCCACCTCTTCGGGAGCCACATCTCGGGACGGGTCGAAATCGCGGAGGCTGTATCTACTCTCGATAACTTCCCAGAAGTCCATCTATTAAGCCTTGACCTCCCACTTTTTGAGTTCAGCGATGAGGGACTGATCGGTCATATCTAGTTGCAGGGGGGTGATCGATATCCTTTTGTGGGCTAGAGCCCAGATATCGGTTCCCTCTTCAAGCACCCCTCCTGGTCTATCCCCGCCGATCCAGTAGTAAGTGCGGCCCCGGGGATCCCGGCGCTCAACGAGGGCGTCCTTATAGAGCCTTCTCCCCAGACGGGTGATCTCCACCCCGGCTATCTCTGAGGGAGGGAGGTGAGGCACGTTGATATTTAGAAGCACCCCAGGGGGAAGGTCGCGTTTGTGCACCTGACCAGCCAACCCGGCGGTGAAACGAGCGGCGTAGGTGAAGTCGGCCTCATGCTCGCAACTGTCTAGGGATACGGCCAAGGAGGGGATGTTGGAGATGACCCCTTCCATAGCCGCCGTCACCGTCCCGGAATAGAGGATGTCGTTAGCCATGTTGGCCCCCGGGTTGATGCCCGAAACCACCAGGTCTGGGGGTTGGGGGAGGATCCCTAAGAGGGCCAGAGCCACGCAATCGGAGGGGGCCCCGTTGGTGGTATATGCAGGGTAGCCGTCGGAGAGGTGAGCCTTGCTTATCCGCAGCGGCTTATGCATCGTTTTGGTGAGGCCGGCGGCCGACCAGTTATGGTCGGGTGCCACCACTACGACCTCCCCCACCTCTCGCAGGGCTACGACCAAGGCCCGAAGGCCGGGAGCGTCGATGCCGTCATCGTTGGTGGCTAGGATCCTCACAATCCCTCCAAAGGGACTATTCTATGCTTAGTTGCTCTTCTTTTTTGGGGATGACGTTGATCTTGACCTTCTCGCTCTCGGTGCGATTCCCGGCGGCATCGACGGCCACTACATGGATGGTGTGGGTCTCTGTAAGGGCGGATCCCATGGTGATGGTCCACTTCTGGTTGTAGGGGCTCACCGTGTCGTAACTGAGGAGGTGATCGTCTAGGTAGAACTCTACCCTCTCTATGGAGAAGTTATCCCGCGCTTCCGCTTGGATGCTCACCCACTCATCGTCTTCCATCACGTAGAGGGCGCCATCTGGGGGGTAGGTGATTTCCACCTCGGGAGGGGTGTTATCTACCGTGACCTGAATGGAGGCCTGCTCGTAACTATCGTCGTTTCGGACCACGGTAAGTTGCAAGGTGTAGAGGCCGTTCAAACCGCTAGCATCCCACATCTCTAGGAGTCCGTGGTCAACTTGGTTATGATGGTCCCCGCCGATCCGGACCCAGGACAAAGGGTTCAGTCCCTCGCCGTATTCCAGCCGGTAGAGGCGGAACCTGGGCCCCCGCGCGCTCCCTTCGATGGGCACTTGCCCATGAACGTAGGCGTAGGGGCGAGGCCGGGTGATAGCCACATCTCCCATAGCCGGGCCTGGCCCGTGGAGGTCGCAATAGTCGGTAGGTGGCTGGGGGATCTCGTTTTCCCGTACCCAGTCGGCCGCCTCTGGAGGGTAGATCTCATAGACCCTTTCCTCCACAGAGGGACAATAGACGGTAGCTAACTTGCCCGATTCTGGATCGATGCGGAAGGCTTGATGCACATTATCGTAGGTGGTGGGCGCTGTGCCGGGGAGGAATATCTCCTCTACCGTGCTAGGGGAGTACTCGGTGGGGAGAAGCCCCGAGGTGGCGTCCACTACCAGATGCTCCAACCCTGGCGGCTCGATGAAACCCTCCACCGGATAGGAGGCCAATATCTCTTCCATATAGTCATGCCAGATGGGCCCGGCGCCCCGGGAGCCGGGAACGTGCTCCATGGGTTGGTTATCGGAGTTCCCTACCCAGACGCCGGTCACCAATTGGGGCGTATAGCCGATGGTCCAGGCGTCACGAAAGTCGTCGGTGGTTCCCGTCTTGGCCGCTGCTGGTCGGCTAAGGAGGAGGGGGCTATTGGGCCCGAAGGCGGGGGTTCGCGCCGCGTTGTCCGAGAAGATGCTGGTCATGAGATAGGCGACTTTGGGGTCCAGGACCTCTCTCGTCTCAGGAACCAGATACTCCTCCAATACGTTCCCTTGCGCATCCTCCACTCGCAGGATGGCTACAGGGTCCAATTCCCGGTAGCCAGGCCGGACCTTGTCGGGGGAGACCGGCCGCCCAGCCATCACCCCTCCATTGGCCACCACTCCGAAGGCGTAGGTCATATCCAAGGGCCGCACCTCGCCACCCCCCAAGGTGAGGCTCAACCCATAGTAATCCTTGGTCAAGGTGTTGATGCCCATGCGATGAGCGGTGGCGATGACGTTCTTCACCCCTACCATATGGAGTACCTTCACCGCTGGGATGTTCACTGAGCGAGCCAAGGCCTGGCGTATCCGCAAGGGGCCATGGTATTTGCGGTCGTAGTTCTCCGGGGTGTAAGGGGGGTTGGGGTAATCATCGAAGGTGGTGCGCACATCCATGATCATGGTAGCCGGGGTATAGCCCTGCATGAAGGCCGTAGAGTAGGTGAAGATCTTGAAAGAGGAACCGGGCTGCCGAGAGGCCAGGGTGGTGTTCACCTGCCCATCGATATCGGGGTTGAAGTAGTCGAGGCTCCCCAGCATGGCCAAGATCTCCCCCGTGGAGGGCTTGATGGTCACCAGACCAGCGTTGGTTACATTTCGGTCTTCCTCTTGGAGTTTGGCGATATGCTCGTTGGCGATCCGCTGGGCCGCTTCCATCATCTTCAGATCTATAGTGGTATAGACCCGCAACCCGCCCGAGTAGACTACCTCTGGACCATACCTCTCTTCCAAGAGTTGGCGCACATACGTCACGAAATGGGGGGCTATGATATCGAACCTTTGCGGAGCGTAATGGAGCGTCTCGCTCTTGGCGGCCACTATCTCCTCATAGGTGACGTACCCCTGACGGTACATAGCATCCAGTACCAGATGTTGCCTCTCCTGGGCTCGCTCCGGGTAATCAAGGGGGGAGTTGGCACCAGGAGCCTGGGGAAGGGCGGCTAGCATCGCCGCTTCTGCCAGCGTCAGATCTTGGATACGCTTCCCGAAGTAGGCTTGGGCGGCCGCTTCCACCCCGTAAGCCAGATTCCCGTAGAAGGAGTTGTTCAGGTACCAGGCTAAGATCCGATCCTTATCGTATCGGCGGGTGATCTCCAGGGACAATATGGCCTCTTTTATCTTCCGGGCCAGGGTTCGTTGCGTCCTCTCCTCCAAGGGGATCAACACGTTTTTAACTAATTGGACGGTGATTGTGCTCCCCCCTCCTCGGTAGTGGAGGCTGATTCCAATCGCCTCCGGTAAAGCCGATTCCAGCGCACCGCACAACGATGTCGCACCCTCCATTTGGCAGACTACACCGGTTAGGTTCCCCACAGCAGCCCTTGCTATCCCCCGGATATCTACCCCCGGGTTACTATAGAAATCTTTGTCCTCGATGGCTATGGTGGCCTGTTGGAGATGGAGGGGGATCTGCTCCAAGGGCACCACGGTGCGGTTGCCCCACTGGGGGTCGAATATCTCCCAGAGGGGCACAGTTCCCGTGCGGTCGTATATCTTGGTGGTCTGGAAAGTGGCCCGGGAACGGAACTCTATAGCCTCTGGCGGGGGCAGTTGACGAGCGTAGTAGGCGTAGACCGCCACCACGCTGCCCAGACTGGCTACCATGGCCAGGATGGTCGCCAGAGCGAGGAGGACGAGGCTGGAGGCGAGCAGTTTGGCGATCTTGCTGCCGTTATTCCGGTGAACCCGCTCTCGTCGTCGGCGGGCGATTATCGCTTTGGTGTTGTTTCTCACGGTTCGCCCTTCTTCAAACCAATCATAAAATATGTTACTTCAAGCGGGCTGAAAGCGCAAGCCTGTTTCAAGGCGAAGGGTATCCTTCTCCCTTCTCTACCACCAGCAGATGGGAGAGGCCGAATAGACGTAAGGGTGTCCTCTGCAGGGCATAAGTGAAGCGGCGGAGAAAGCTAGCCAATTTGAGGCTTCGAGCCTCTATCTTATCGTACCCAGGGTAGATCTGGGTATGAACGATGATCCTATGAGGCAGACCTTCCAAGAGGCGAAGGAGCCCTCCTGCTGTATAGGCGCGCACGTGGGGAACGAGACGTCGCCGCAGGCTATCCGGCAGGTAGTTTACTAGAGGGATGTTTCCGAATCTATATCTACCCCGCCAATATATCCCGTGGGTCTCGAAGGGGTAGAGCCTGTTGGGGGCGAAGATGACCATGCGGCCCTGGGGCTTGGTCACCCGGTAAGCCTCTCGCACCACCCCTCTATCGTCCTCCACATGCTCTATCACCTCATGGAGGAGGACGACGTCGAAGCGGTCTGGGGGAAAGGGTAACTCCTCGGCCTGAGCAGCGGCCAGGTTAGGCAGCCCCCTCGCTGCCTCAGCCACTCTACTCGCTTCCAGATCCACACCGTAGACT
>JAUVHF010000055.1 GCA_030593425.1 Anaerolineales bacterium | reverse complement strand
TACTCCACGCTTTCCATGTGAAGCCCCGCGTACTTCCCCTCGGTGATCTCCACCTCTTTCTTGCAGCCCACAGGGCAGCCGAAACAGGACGGGTGCCTTTCCAGTATGGTATCGGCGACCGTCTCCCCGCCGATGGCATCTGCCTGAGGGAAGTCGGAGCGCTGCGCGTTACGCGTGGGTAGGGCGCCAATCTCGTTGACCATGTTCATCAGCACGTTGGTGCCGTGCACGTGCAGGTCGCCCTCCACCGGCTCTGTGGTGGGTACCTCCCGGATCTTGTCCAATGCGGCTTTGTTGGCCTTCTCGAAAGCCTCTGGCTCGGCCGGCTGGGGCATGTTGGCCCGCCTCCCCTTGATGACGATGCACTTGAGGTTCTTTGAGCCTGCCACCGCGCCAGTGCCGCCCCGCCCCGAGGCACGCTCATCGGCATTGACCCAGCAGGCGAAGCGCACCAACTTTTCCCCTGCGGGCCCAATGCTCATCACCGCTGCACCCTCACCGTGTTTCTCCCGCATGAGGTCGATGGTCTCGTGCACCGACTTGCCCCACAGATCCGAAGCGTCGTGCAGCGTGACGGTACCATCCTCGACAAGGGCGTAAGCGGGGCTCTGGGCCTTGCCCTTGAATACCAACCCGTCGAAACCAGCCCACTTGAGTTTGGCCCCCGTCCAACCGCCCATGTGGGAATCAGTGCAGGTTCCGGTGAGGGGCGACTTGGTGACCACACAGAGTCGGCCGCTCATCTTCGCTTCGGTGCCTGTGAGAGGGCCCACCATAACGCATAAGATATTGTCCGGGGATAGGGGCTCCACCTCTGGCCCATTGTCCAAGAGATATTTCACCCCCAGGCCGCGACCACCTATGTATTTCCGAGCGTCCTCCTCTTTGATCTCTTCGTACCTGACTTGACCATCGGTGAGGTTGATACGAGCGATCTTATTAGCGTATCCTCCTAGTTTCATGGTCTCCTCCCTTCTAGATCTCTCCTCTGAGGTGTCTGACAACTTTGTCCTCCAAATCACCTCCTTCCCTCGACCTCTTTACGCGACAATAATCAAAAAGGAAACAACCCTTAGAGTTGCCTCCTTTGCGCACTGGCGGGCGTGGGGATTGCTCCCCACACCTTATCGTTCATCGTTCCCCGGGGGAGCCGATGAATCGGAGGTATTCTCATCCTAGCACCATCTCTGCCTCATGTCAAGAGTTGCAAGGCAACAACTGGCTTCACCTAAATCCGAATATTTCCCCACCGACCTTGATCGCTTCCCAATCCCAGTCGTAGGCCAGGGAGACCTCAGCGTGGGCGGCGAAACCACAGTTAGCGCAACTTATCTGGGCCCGGTTCCTGAGGTAGCAACCATGGGTGATGGTCCCATCAGGCTCCACGCTGGCAATGAGCCAAGGATGACAAAGCCAACTGTTATCTTTGAGCGCCTCTAATGCGGTCACTGAATCGCTCACCGGATAGCCCTCTTTCTTGAGCGCGATGAGTTGGTCCAAGACCTTGCGCCGCTCAGGAAAGGGGAGAAAGAGGTCCTCCGTCCCCTCATAGGGGTAATAGAACTGGATGGTGATACCCTTCACCTTAGGGGCCAAGAATTTGACCAGTTCCGGTATCTCCTGCCAATTGCGCCGGTTGATGGTTATGTTGGCCAAGAGTTTGGGGTGAGAAGAAGCCTCGATATTGGCTATCACCTTGTCAAAGATGGGGCCCCGATTGTAGTTATGGTTCTCCCTGAGCCCGTCGATACTCACCCAGAGGATATCCGCCTGGCTCTCCAGGGGTAGAGTCCCGTTGGTGGTGATCCCCACGCAAAAGAAAAGGTTCTTCGCTTCGGCCACGATATCCACCAAGGTGTGCTCCCCATCCCGCCAGAGAAAGGGCTCACCCCCTTCCAAGATCAAAAGGCGCACGCCGTCCTCGTGGAGTTGCCTCATCGCCCCCTGGGCCTGAGGCAAAGTTATAGCAGAGCCATCCTTTTTCCAAAAGGGGCAACCCCGGCAATGGAGGTTGCAGTGGTGCGTGACCTTCAGCCCCGCCAGGAGGGGCTGCCTCCACCCCAAAAGCCGGCTGCCCAAATTATGCTTCAAAAAGTAGAGGTAATCTCCTCCGAACATCGCTCTCCAGACCGATAATGATTCTGTTTGATAATTTTATCACAAAGTCAAGGCCTTCGCAAAGAGAGCACGCGTCATCAGATATCGTTTTTTGGGTGGGAGATGGCCAAGGAGGGCACAATCGTTGGAGGGGATCCTGACGAGGTGTTAATGTCGAAAACCGCGTCCTAATCTGACACCAGAACTGCTAATTACCCACTCTACAGAGGGGCTTAGCTCAAAAGACAAAGCCGCTCTTCATCGAGTAGTCGATCGCGTGAAGCCTATGCCTCTTGCGCTCCTCAAACGGTTGGCTACTTCAAGGCCCCTTCCACGAAGGCCAAACACCTTTTAAGGTTACGCCTCGCCTTCCCTGGCCACCAGGCTTGAAGGGCAAAGGGGCTTACTTCCAGGATGACCGGGCCGCTATAGCCATCCTCCTTCAGGCGGCGCAGGAGTTCGCCCAAAGGCAGATACCCCTCCCCTGGTATCTGGTGGTGCTGGAAGAAGGTCTGAAAATAAGACCAGCCTCCCATCGGCTTCTCGCGGCGCAGGTCGCTAAGATGGATGTTCACCAGGCGAGGCCTGAGGATCTCGTAGGCTTCGATAAGATCGTAGCCGAATGTGCCGGCGTGGGCCGTATCCAGAGTCAGATGGAGATCGTGCTCTTCGGCGAAATCTCTCAACTCATGCAGATCCCCCAGGAGATAGCCTCCATCCTCCTCCCCGAAGAGGGCTTGATTCTCCAGACTGAGGAGCAGATCCTCCCGGCGAGTCTCTAAGATCGCTTCCAGATCTCCTAAGCCCCCGCCTTCTGGACTCGTAACCTTGGGAGCATGGATGACCAACATGCGGCAGCCCATCTCCATCCCTAGATGAACCATCCGGGGCAATAGTCCTCCCAGGTTCAAACCTTGGGGGGCCGAGAACATGGGTGGGTGCAAGCCATAGACGGGGAGGTCATACTTCTGCGACAACTCCCTTACGTAACGACCGCCCCGCCACCTCACCTCCGGACCCATAGCCAACTCCAGGCCCGAGAAGCCCAACTCTTTGGCTAGCCGAAAGGTGTAACGCAAGGGGTAGAGATAGAGGGAGGCCCCAGAAAGGCCTATCTCTAAAGAACTCTTCATCTCTCCGTTACCACCCAATACCTTTCCCCATCGGTCACCACCTCGATGGTGCCTTCCTCATCGGTGCGCAAGGTGGTAAGGCTCGAGAGTTTAGCCAACGTCTCAGGGGCCGGGTGGCCGAACGTGTTTTCGCCCACGGAGATGATGACCAGTTGAGGGCTCACCTCTCGCAGGAAATGAGGGGTCAAAGAGGTCGCCGCCCCATGATGGGGTGCTTTGAGCACCAGGCTCCTCAGGGGCCGTCCGGAGGCCTCCAGGGCATCGGCCACCCGGCTTCCCTGAGGCAGAAAGTAGACCCCGGGGTTCATCACCGCTCCCACCACGTAAACCCCTATCTCCGCTGGGGTAGAAGCAGGAGTCGGGGTGGGCTCGATGATCTCGATAGGGGTAGGTCTAGGGAGGCGCGGATAGAAGAGCGCCCCACCCAACAGGATCAACAAGAGTAGGATCAGAGATATGTAGCCCCCGTGCCTCTCCCAGCCGTGAGACTCGTTCCCCATCTCCTCGCTCTTAAAGCCTAAGGTCAACCTCCCTCTATCCCCATCGTAGAATCGGCCTGGTCAAACATGTTGGGCCGCCCTCGGCCTTGAGGGAGATTTCGTTCCCTTTGTAAGTTAGCACCTGGCAGCCGGCTTCCTCCAGCCGACGCCTGGTGATGGGATTGCCCTCCAGCATCAGGCAGTTGCCAGGGGCCAGGGCCAGCACGTTGGGTCCCATGGTCTCGAACTCCTCATCGGGCACCTCGATGAGCCGGAAGCCACGATCCTTGAGGTATCGCCAGAAGGGCACGGGCATCAAAGGCGGATAGACCACTGCTACCTGGTGATCGACCTGGCTGATCAGCGACATCAGGTGCAGGCAGCCCTCAGGGCCCCTGTAGTAGGGCAACTGCACGGGGATGATCCTGACCCCTAGCCTCTCCAGCGCCTCTTTCAACTGACGCAGCCCCTCGGCGTTGCTGCGGAAGCCCTGTCCCACAGCCAGGGTGTCGTGATCGACCCACAGCAGGTCACCGCCCTCGGCCCGGGCCTCGCCGTGTAGGGTGTAGTGCACCGGCACGCCCAACTCTTCCAAACGGCGAGAGATGACCGCCTCCTCGCCCTGGCGTAGCCCCTTGCCCATCCTCAGGATAACCGCCCCGTGGTCGGTGACGATGGCCGGGTCGTGGACGAAGATGGCGTCGGCGCGGTCGGGCTGGAACTCGTCGTGGTAGATCACCTCGGCCCCCGCCTGGCGCAGGATGGCCACCAAGGCGCCGTGCTCCTGCTGGGCGATCTCCAGGTCCGGCCGATCGGTGTAGTGCCACTTCGCAGGATCGTCCACGGCGAAGGCCTCGTCAGGCCGCTTGACCAGCACCTTGCGCAACGGCTTGACCATGCTCTGGCTGCCGTAACTTCTGCTCACTTCATCCTCTTCTGTCCGTCTAACAACGGAAAATGGCTGTGCCCTTTACCGTCAGCGCTGACTACTGAGCCCGGTATGACCAATGCTTCCGCATCTGTTTCCAGATGCGCTGGTCCACCTTCGTCACTCTCCCCCTCTTGCCCGTGAGCAGCAGGCCATCACTCTACTTATATACCCACACCCCGTCCTTCTGGATCAGTTCCCCATCCAGATAGATCTCTCCTCCACACCGGAGATCCTTGATCATATCCCAATGGATGGCCGATTCGTTCTTCCCACCGGTCTCGATATAGGAACTCCCCAGGGCCAAATGAACCGTCCCCCCTATCTTCTCATCGAAGAGGATACTCTTCACGAACCGGTCGATGGCGAAGTTATTGCCGATCCCCAACTCCCCGAGCCGCTTGGCCCCTTCATCGGTGGCTAACATCTCCAGGAGGAACTCTTCACCCTTGGTGGCTTTGGCCTTCACCACCTCCCCATCCTCAAACCATAACTCTACCCCATCCACCTCTCGGCCGCTGCCAAACTGGCCTGTATATATCGCCGGATAGGTGTATTTGATGTGACCCTGGACGCTATCCTCGAGAGGGGCGGTAAAAACCTCCCCATCAGGCATATTCCTTTTGCCATGGGCACTTATCACCGTCCTCCCCTCGATCTTCATCGTGATATCGGTGTCCTCCGCCTTGATGGTCACCTCTCGGCCCTTCTGGAAGAGTTCTCTTATCTCCTCCTGCTGTCGGGATAGCTCCCTCCAATCGATATCCACGGAGCGGTAGTAGAAATCCTCGAACTCGGAGAGGGACATATCCGCCTCTTGAGCCACGGCCTCGGTGGGGAATACCGTGCCGACCCAGCGGGTGTTTCTCACCCTCTCTCTCACTATGGGCCTAAGCACTTTGGAGCGCCGGCCCACCTTTCGAGGGTCAACACTGGTGAGACGTCTGGTATTGCTATGGGCCCTTAGACCGATCCAGACATCGGTATGCTCTATCTGATACATATTGAGGGAAGGGAACTTAGAAAGTTGGCTATCATCGGCCTCCTGAAAGAAGATCTCATCTATCTCGTCGAAACGGATATCACAGATGACCTCCTTGGGGTTCCTCCTCACTACCTCCCCATAGACGGCCAAGAAAAGGGGCTTCGCCCCTTCGGAGGCGCAGATCTCGACTACCTCGTCCTCCTTCACCTCCGCGGAGTAGTCCACCAAGATCTCGGCCACCTTGGCGATCCTAGGGTCCCTCATCCTCACCTCCTTCTCCCCTCCTCGCCTCGGCTGTAGCGGAGATGGGCAGCGGTGGCTCCAGGTGGATCAACACCTGGTCCACATTATCTAGACGTTCCTTCATTCTCCGCCTCTCTCTAAAGCCTGCCTAGGCTCCTCCGGCTTGGGTCCTCGGGGCTCTACATGCACCACCACATCTCGGACGCCGGGGAGTTCCTCCATCATCTTTTTCTGGACCTCGTGAGCGATAGCGTGGCCCCGGTCCACGGGGGTCTCCGGGGCCACATGGATATGGAGGTCTATATGTATATCGTCCTCCGCTCCCCGGCTACGGATGCGGTGGCAACTCTCCACCCCTTCCACTCCCAGTACCAGCCGCTCTATCTCCCTCCCGCTCACCATGGCCCGATCCATCAATATGGCCGAGGAGGATCTTACGATGTCTATCCCGATTTTGGCGATGACCCCCGCTATGCCCAGGGCTAGGAGGGCATCTACGATGGGGTACCCCAATCGCACCAAGATCAGCCCGGCAATCACGGAAAGGGAGATGTATATATCGGCGGTGGTGTGGGCCGCATCCGCCAGAAGGAACTCGCTCTTCAGTTCCCGACCCCGACGACGCTCGTAGACCACGGTGAAGAGGTGCACACCGATGCTGAAGATGACGGCCGCGAAACTCCAAAGGTTGATCTGGGGAACGGCGGGGGAGGATAACCTGTCGATGACGCTTCGCACCAACTCTACACAGGTGACGAAGAGCAAAACCGAGATGGAGATGGCAGCCAGCGTCTCAAACTTGCGATGGCCGTAGGGGTGCTCCTCATCTGGAGGGCGGGCAGCGAAAGAGATGCCTACCAAGCCGATAAGGTTAGAGGCAGAATCGAAGAGAGAATCGAACCCGTCGGCTATGATGCTCAACGCCCCCGTCATGTAGCCCACTACCAGCTTGGCCAGGGTCGCCAAGAGATTCAGGGCCAAGGTGATGAGCAGGACCCGCCTGATGGCTCGAAACCTGTCCATAGGTTTAAGAGGCTGCTCTGTTTAGGAGGCGTCTTTCTTCCTGGCGACCTCCGCGAAACCGGCGAAGATATCGATGGGTATGGGGAAGATGACGGTGGTGTTCTGCTCCACGCCGATCTCGGTTAGGGTCTGGAGGTAGCGCAACTGGATGGCTGCTGGCTCCGCGCCGAGGACCCGGGCCGCAGCGGCCAGCTGCTTAGAAGCGTTGAACTCCCCCTCGGCGTGGATGACCTTGGCCCGCTTCTCCCGCTCCGCCTCCGCCTGGCGAGCCATGGCCCGCTGCATGGTAGGCGGCAACTCCACATCCTTCACCTCCACCTGGGAGACCTTGATGCCCCAAGGCTCGGTCACCTCGTCGATTATCTGCTGTATGGTGAGGTTGATCTTGTCGCGGTGGGCTAACAGTTCGTCCAGTTCCGACTGGCCCAAGACGCTCCTCAGAGTGGTCTGACCGATCTGCCAAGTGGCCCGGCGGTAGTCCTCTACCTCGACGATGGCGTTCGAAGGTTCCATCACCCGGTAGAAGACCACGGCGTTCACCTTGACGGTGACGTTGTCCCTGGTGATCGCCTCCTGGGAGGGGATGTCCAGGGTTACCACCCGTAGATCCACCTTCACCATCCGATCCACCATGGGGATGATGAAAAAGACTCCTGGCCCCTTGGCCCCTACGAGACGCCCCAACCGAAAGATCACCCCTCGCTCGTATTCCTGGACGATCTTGATGGCCGAGCCCAGAATGGCCACCAGCATCACGACGAGGACCAGAAGGAACGAGCCCAGGCCGGTAATGAGTTGTATTAACCCTTCCATTCTATGTGCCTCCTTATTTTTTCTTCTTTACTCTCAGTTGGAAACCATCCACCCCTATCACTTCAACTTGCTCCCCCTTTCGAACCTCCTCCCCTTCAGCGATGGCGTTCCACCATTCGCCTCGTAGGAAGACGCTCCCTGTAGGATCTAAATCCGTGCGGGCCACAGCGACAGTCCCGATGAGGCCCTCCCGACCGGTAACAGCCCGCCGCATCCGGGCTTGCACCGCCTTGGCCACGGCGAAAGCGAAGAAGCCCCCTGAGCCCAGACCCACCCCCACCACTAAACTGGTGGAGACGCGGGCGAAAGGAGACTGGAAAAGGATGATAGAGCCAAAGATAAAGGAGATGATCCCTCCCACGGTGAGGAGGCCATGGGTGGGAGCCTTGATATCGGCTACAAAGAGGACGAAGGCCAAGGCGATGAAGAGAAACCCGGTATAGTTAACGTTGAGGACCCCCAGGGCGTACAGAGACAAGAGGATGCATATAGCCCCTACTATGCCAGCCAGAGATACGCCAGGACTGGAGAGTTCGAAGATGAGGCCGTTTATCCCTAGGGTCATGAGGATGAAGGCGATATTGGGATCGGTGATGGTGTGCAAGAAACTCTCGATGGGGTTCATGGGGATCCGCTCCACCCTGGCTCCTGTCGTCTCCAGGGTCACCGTCTGACCTTGCAGTTCGACCTCGAACCCATCCAACTCCTGGAGCAAGGTATCAAGAGTGGGCACCACGAAATCTACGACTCCTAATTCTAGCGCCTCTTGATCCGTAGCCGCAACCGCCTCTCGTACCGCCTTCTCGGCCCATTCCGCCGCCGCCTCCCCCCGCCGCTCGCTCAACCCCTTAATCAGGGAGACCATGATATTTATCGCCTTGGCTTGCTCCGTCTCGGGCAGTTCTTCGCCTTGGCCCGAAACCGGGCTGGCAGCGCCGATACTCGTCCCTGGAGCCATAGCCGCCACATGGGCGGCCAGGACGACGAAAGTCCCCGCCGAGGCCGCCTGGGCCCGCTGGGGGTAAACATAAACCACGATGGGAACCCGCGAGATGGCCATGCGCTGCACTACTCCCTCCATCACCGAGACCGATCCACCGGGGGTGTTCAGTTCGATGATGAGGGCCTCTGCCCCATCGGCCTCGGCCATCTCGATCCCCCGCTCCATATAACTGGCCACGACGGGGGTGATGGCCCCTTCTATGGTCAGAAGGTCCACATGAGCCTCCCCCTGGGCCGTCGCCTGGGCCACAAGAGAGAAGAGAAGAGAGGCTAATATAAGCGCCCGTCTCAGAACTCGCATCTTTTCACCCCTATGATCTCATTATATCCCACTTCTCCTCACGGTACAACAAGAGCGGTGAGTGTCACTGTATTATGAAGCAAGACCCATCAAGACCGATGGCTCCCATTGTGAAAACTGTT
>JAUVHF010000149.1 GCA_030593425.1 Anaerolineales bacterium | reverse complement strand
CTGGCCAATGATCTTCCCTCCCTCATATCCCAACTGCTCGAAGGCAAAGATATCTTGCAGGACGATGACATCTCCCTCCATCCCCTGTACCTCCGTCACCTGGGACACCTTCCGGGAGCCATCTCGCATCCGGTCCTGGTGGATGATGAGGTGGATAGCGGAGGCGATCTGTTCCCGGATCGCTCGGTGAGGGAGATCCTGGCCGGCCATGAGGACCATGGTCTCCAGACGGGCTAGGGCATCGCGAGGGCTGTTGCAGTGGAGGGTGGTCATGCCCCCATCGTGGCCGGTGTTCATCGCTTGGAGCATGTCCAAGGCCTCCCCTCCTCGCACCTCGCCCACGATGATCCGGTCGGGTCGCATTCGGAGGCAGTTGATGACCAGATCCCGGATGGTCACCTCGCCTTTCCCCTCTATGTTAGGGAGGCGAGACTCCAACGATACCACATGCTCTTGTTGGAGCTGAAGTTCAGCGGCGTTCTCGATGGTTACTATCCGCTCATCGTGGGGGATATAGCCAGAGAGAACGTTCAAGGTGGTCGTCTTGCCAGAGCCGGTGCCGCCGGTGATGAGGATATTCAATCGCGCCTTGACGCAGGCTTCGACGAACTCCGCCATCTCCGGGGCGAAGGTTCCCATCTCTATGAAATCCTCCATGGTGAAGGGGATCTTGGCGAAGACGCGGATGGTGATCACCGGGCCGACAATGGAAAGAGGGGGGATGATGACATTTACTCGGTCCCCATTGGGCAGTCGGGCATCCACATAAGGTTGACTCTCGTCTACCCGGCGGCCAAGGGGAGCGACGATCCGATCTATGATGCGCAACACATGGTCGTCGCTCTCAAACTTGTAGGGGGTCTTTTCCACCTTGCCGTGACGCTCTACGTAGATGTTGTCTGGGCCATTGACCATGATTTCGGTCACCGTATCCTCCCGGAGGAGAGGCTCTAAGGGCCCCAGGCCTAGGATCTCCGCAGCCACCTGTTCGAAGAGGGTCATCCGCTCAGCCCGGCTGAGGATGATCTTCTCCTCAGCCAAGACGGCGTTAAAGATCTCCTCGATCGCCTCCCTCACCTCTGCGGTCTTGGAGAGGTCCATCCGGGGATCGAGTTCAGCGATGACCTTTTTCTGGACTTGGCTCTTCAGTTCGGCGTAGGCGTCGCGAGTAGGCCTGGCAGGCTGCCGCTTGACGCGCAACTCCTCTAACTTGGAAGGCGCGGCTTCCTGCGAACTCTCTTGGTTCCTCTCTATCCTTCTGAGGAGCGACATACCGTTTGACCTCCTCTCTTACAAAGGATGATTCGTCTATCCTTACAGGATCCTGGGGGAGCGGAAAATCCGTCTTATCAAACCGCTTGACCCCGACACCGCTTCCTCGGGCATAGGCTTCTCTGCCTTCTCCAGTTCCCCGTTTAGTTGATGGGCCAAGGTCAAGATATCTTGGGAGATCGGTCTACTCTTTTGGCCGATGAGCAGGGGTATCCCTTGATTGGCAGCGGCGAGAGCAGCCTGGTGGTCGTCACGGATCCGGGAGGCGATGGGGTGCTTTATGCTAGCCTCGATGTTCTCCTCCTGGATAGAGCCTCGACGATCCACCTTGTTAAGCACCAAGATTATCTCTTCCAGCGGGTGATCCAAAGCCTCCATCACCTCGAAGAAAAGTGTCGCGTTCTTGACGGTCGGTATATCCGGGGTGATTACCAGGAGGATCTTATCGGAGCTTTCTAGAACTGCCAATGTCAAGTCGGAAAGGGATGACTCTGTGTCAACAATAATGTAGTCATAGATGCTCTTCAATTGGGCCAGGATCTTCCTCATATGCTCAGGGGCCACCAGATCCGCCATCTCAGGCCGAGGAGGTGCCAGGAGGGCCTTGACGCCGGAGGAGTGGGCCTGCATCACCTCGTCCAAAAGGATATCGTCCAATTCCTCGATGAGAGGCCCTAGGTCGGCGATGGTGCTTTGGGGTCGGAGGTTCAAGAGCACCCCCAGGTCGCCAAACTGTAGGCTGAAGTCCACTAAGGCCACCTTTTTTTCGCCTTCTTCTCCCAAAGCGATGGCCAAGTTGGTGGCGATAGTGCTGCAACCGACGCCTCCCTTGGGGCTATAGAGGGCGATCGCTTTCCCCCTTTTCTCCGGCTTGGTGGGGCGAGAGAGCTCCTCGAGAGGCGGGGCGCGCTGGATGACGGGCGGCGCTTCTATCCTGGGCTGCAACCTATAGACCCGGCGGATAGCGGTCACCAGTTCATCGCTCGTGAACGGTTTGGTGAGGAACTCGCGGGCTCCCGCCAGCATGGAACGCCGGAGGTAGTCGGCCTCACCTTGCACGGACATCATCACGAGTTGGGTATGGGGGCTGGCTTGGAGGATTGCCTCTGCGGCGGCGATGCCATCCAGATCGGGCATATTGATATCCATGAGGACGATGTCGGGGGCCAGTTCTTTGGCCATCTCGATGCTCTCGGCCCCACCGGTGGCGGCCCCTACAACCTCGATATCCCCCTCGAATTGAAGCAGTTTCCGCAGGTTCTCTCGCGTCTCTGGGATATCATCAACGATCAAAACTCGGATCTTCTCTTCTCGTTCCTCAACCATCCGTTCGCCTTCCTATGGTCCGATGGTCGGTGGTGGCGCTGGCGTAGTAACGTTGAAGCGGGTCAGGATATACTGCAAGGTCACCGACTCGGTGCTCACGATGGTATGATCCTCCACACCCCGCAGAGCGAAGTCCACATTGTAGTTGGGGTCATCTCGAGCGTATTTCAGGACCAGCGCGTCTTGCTGACCGACCAACAGGGTTAGAAAGTCTTGGGGCGGAGGAGGGGCCTCTCCCTCCTCCGTCGGAGGCGGCACATTCCAAGCCCCTACCCTCAGGACTTCTACATCTTGCAAGGTGAGTTGGGTAGCCAGGACTTGGACGGATTGAACCTCTTGTTCTCCCTCTTCTGTTACTACCCCCGTCGGCTTCTGGGCCTCAAAGGTGATGGTTACCAGGACATCTACGAAGTCACCGGCTTGAATAGCCCCGGCTACGCTATGGATATTGTCGATGGGGACGGCGAAGGCTACCTTGCCCTCTGGGATGGCGAAGGCAGCAAAACTCCCTTCCTCCAAGACCCTTTCTTTGTCGATGAGCATATCGGAACGGATGATCTGGCCTTCCAAGATGGGTACTATGGCTGCCTTCCCCACCACGTCAGCCGGGTTGCTGAGCGCATTGGCAGGGACAGAGTCCTCAGGCCATTCCTTGGTCCCCACAGCCTCCACTGGGATATCGGCGCGTTCTTCAATAGATTGTAAGGCTATGAGGACCGGTTTCATACGGATCTCCACTTCTGGGGCGGGGCCGGCTCCCTGTTGCAAGATGTAATAGGCGACCCCGGCCGTCATGACGGCTAGGATGAGTCCCAAGAAGATCAGGAGCCTGCCTCGGCGTAACATCTTCTACCTCCCTGGTATAAGGATACAATGGTGCAAATCCTTGCTCCCTTGTTCAGTCTAATTCTATCGTAGAAGCCACTTCCTGGCAATAGGAAGAAGGGGCTAGCCGATCGGTCGTAGGATATGGCGAACTAAGGCGCATAAACCTTGGTGACCAGGGGAAGATAGGAGAAATTGAACCCTGGGACCACGATATCAGTGTCCGTATAGCTGTTGTCCCCTTGCGTATCTCCTGGGGGATCGTCTATGCTGAAGCTCACCTTATTGTCCAGTTGCGTTCCATAAGATACCGTGACCGGAACCGTGACCGTAAAGGTTATGCTACTACTCGCGCCACCGTCAAGGCTAATATCACTGTCGGGATATCGCCAGTAGCACGGGGCCTCGGTATCCGTCCAATCGGGATTGGCTTCTGCCTGCACAGTGGTATCGGAGGGAGGACACTCGATGACGTGGAAGGGTGGCGATGTCAAGCTCCCTGCGTTGGTATAGTAGATAGTGTAAGTAATAACCGTTCCCGGTGTCACGTAGTGAACCCCGTCAGTCTTGGAGATCTGCAGGTCAAAGGTTCCGTTCTGAAGGCGGCCCTCCATTGGCAAGGCCCCTCCGCTGGAGGGAGGCGGGCTGTACCCCGCTGCCCCTTGGGTCATAAGGACGAAGAGAAGGCCAAAGAGGGGCAGGATGAAGGGTATAGAGACTAGAGCGGTTGCTCTTCTCTTCTCGTTTGCATGGATACGCAACTTTAGAATCTTTCTGGCCATAGTCACCTTTCAAATGGTGGGCACTAACTCTGCCTGGAGGCTCTATTCTGCTATCTCTGGGGCATGGACATAACCCAGGAAGACAGCCTCCATGCAGCCGGCGGCCTCGGGAGGCGCTCCATCCTCGGGACAACGGAAAGCGTCGGGCACGTGTTTGCCGGGGCCATAGTCGTAGCCAGTGAGGACCATCTTCGCGAACCTCACGAAGTGATAGAGGAGGTTGGCCCCCTC
>JAUVHF010000084.1 GCA_030593425.1 Anaerolineales bacterium | reverse complement strand
TTCTTTGGAGAGGGTCACTTTTCCTCCCCATTTGTGGAAAAGTTTCGTGGCTGCCTCCTTTCCACCGAAACGGCTCTGCATCAATGCCGCCTTCTCGGCTAGAGCCACTGCCTTCACCACCCATCGTTTGATATTGGGCTCGTGGATGACCAGTCGCCCTTGAGGAGAGACAACTCGAAGCAGTTCTCGAGCGGCCTGAGTCTGGTGGCGAAAGTGGTGAAAGGCGTCCACCACCAGGATGCGGCTGAAGCAGTCATCGGCGAAGGGAAGTCTTTCCACGTCGCCTCGCACCGCTGTCAGCCCTTTTCTGGTAGCCTGCCGCACCATCCCTGCCGAGTTATCTAGGATGATTACCCGCCCGATCTGATCGCCCAGGGTTTGGGCCACTCGCCCGGTCCCACCACCCACATCTAGAAGCCGACCCGAAATCGGTAAGGCGAGTAGTCCCTGTAGAGGACCAACATCGGGCAGGCCAAAGATGCGGTCATAGAAGGAAGTCATCAGGTCGAAGTGGCCAGTTAGGGGCAATGAGAAACCTCACTTTTCTCGATATTGAGCAGTTTCGCGATCTATCTACGCCTTGGTCATATCCTTTCCCAGCGCCTTCAGCACCCTCTCTACCATCATCGGCTCGGGCACGGCCCCATCAACGAAGTGGGTCTCGTTGATCACCGTGCGGGGCACCCCTTGCACCTGGTATTTGATGGCTAGATGGGGGAACTCCATGGCTTCGATGGCATCGGCCCGGATCTGGTCGCTCTCTAGAGCCATCTTATGCGTCAGGGCGACCGCCCTGGGACAGTAAGGTCAGGTAGGGGTGGTGAAGACTTGCATATGCACCGGCTCATCGATTTTGGCTAGGGCGGCTCTCGTCTCCTCCGAGAGGCCCGATTGGCCGGAGGAGACGGTCTTTATATCCTCGATGAGGGCGCTGAACTCGTACCCCGCGGGGATCCCGTAGTACCGGATGTCATAGTCCTTCTCCCCTGGGGATGAGCCCTGGGGATGAACTCCTAGAATGGCGATGGCCGGGATCTTGTCCACCGCGTACTTCTCTGCCACCTCTTTGTCGATGATGAAGTTGTAGATCTCGGCGGTCACCTTGTCGGAGAGGGCAGCCAGTTCCTCGACCATCATCCTGGTATCTTCGCAGTACTCGCATTCGATCTTCTGAGTGAACATCACCAGTTTCACCGGGTTAGCCAAACCCTCGAACTGCTTTTGGACCTCTTCCCTTTCTTTCTCCTTCAAGATAGGCACCGCGCTCTCCTTTCTAGGCTCTACTATCTAGCCACATGGTTATGCCGATTAGAGCCAAGATGAGATGTAACGTACCTAGATAGCCAGCTATCGCGGCCAGACCCAGGCTGAAGATACCGCTGTCGGCGAGATCGTGGACCTGTTGGGCGAACCTTTCGATATCTTCACCTGTCTTTCGAACCTCCTGAGAGGTACGGCTCAGGTTTTGGCTGGTCTCTTGGAGATCGGGGGGTATTCTCTCCAGTTCTTCTGCCGTCAGTAAGAGCCCTTGGCCAGTGGAGTCGAGGCTTTGGCCTGCTCTCTTCAAGTCGGCTCCTACGGAGGCCAAGGGGTGTTGGTATTCGAAGGTAGCACCGGTTATGACGCGGACTCCGGCCACAACGCTCTCGCTCCATTGAAGGGTTGCGGGAAGGGCTATCTCCTCCAAGAGCCCTCCAGCCCTGCTCACCTCTTCCCCCACTGTCAACAGGTTGTTTCCGCTCTCCTTTAGAGGTTCGCTCGCCTGTTGGGCAAAACCGCCCACAGCGGTGAGTGTTGCGCTTCCGCTTTCCAAGGTATCGGCAGTGGCATAGGCTACGAGAGTGGCGGCCTCGAGGGTCTCTCCCATCTGGTGGAGTTGGATCCGTATCTGGGCGGTGGCTGCTGACCCTCGTCTCCAGGCGAGGATCACGAAAATGATCCCCGCTATCCCATAGATAGTTATGATAAGGGCTACTATTTGCCTCCAGCGAGTCATTTTCCTCCGATCTGCATCCCCTCGATGCGGATAGTAGGGGCTCCGGTAGAGCCGTAGAAGGGCAGAAACCGTAAATCGTCGGCGACAGCGGTGATATTCTTCAAAATCTCCCCCAGGGTGCTAGCCACGGTAACCCCGCTGACCGGTTTTGTCACTTCGCCCTTTTCGATCCAGAGCCCGTTGGCGGCCACTGAGTAGTCGCCGCTTATGGGGTTTATGCCTCCGGTATTTAGAGTGCTCTTGATATAGAAGCCAGCCTCCACCCCTCTCATGAGTTCTTCTCTCGATAAGGAGGAGGGCTCCAGGTAGAAGTTAGTGGGGGAGACCTTGGGCAGGTGGCGATAGGATCCTCGGGACGCGTTCCCCGTGGATCGAGTTCCATCCTTCTGGGCGGTATAGTGGTCGTAGAGGAGATGGTCTAGCACCCCGCTCTCCATCACTCGGGTGAGCGAGGTGGGGACGCCTTCTCCATCGAAGGGGGCGGAGGCGTAGCCTCGCGGCAGGCGGCCGTCATCCACCAGGTTCACCGCCTCCGAGGCTACCTTTTGGCCTAACTTGCCCAGGAGAAAGGAGCGGCCTCTTTGCATAGCCTCCCCGGTGAGGGCTTCTGATATGAAGAAGAGGAGTTCCGTCCCGGCCAAGGGGTCCAAGACCACGGTCGCTCTCTGGGTGCCAAGGGGGTTGCCTCCTAGAAGTTCCAGCGCTCTTTTTGCCGCTTCCTGCCCGATAGCGATGGGGTCGAGTTCCCCGTAGAAGTTGGAGAGGCCCACCCCCAAGCCTGCTACTTGGCTCTCCTCTTCGCGGGCTACTGCGCGCAGATAAGTGGCGGCTACCGTTCGCTCATAGGAGTCAGCCAAGCCTCGAGAGTTGGCCAGATATATATGCCAAGCCTCATCTTGATAGGTGCAGCGGATGGTGGCCACGATGCGAGGGTCAAGAGAGAGAGCCGCCTCTTCCACCTCCTTGGCCAAGGCAATCTTCTCTTCAGTGGGAACGGTGACCAGTGCAGGGTCGTAAAGGGCCAAGCCTCCCCCTTCTGTGGGTTGGGGTTCGGGCAAAGAGCGGTACTCATCGGGGTCGGCGCTCTCGGCCAGAGCGAGGGCGTCTCTCCAACTCTCTTTGACCCCTTGAGGGCTCAAGTCGGAGGTATAAGCGTAACCCGTACGACCTTCTTTGATGACCCGCACTCCCAGTCCCTTGGGGCTGGCCTGGGATAGTTGTTCCACCTGGCCCTTGTTGACCCGGACCATGGTCGTCTGGCCAGCCATGATAAGCGCCTCTGCCTCGACCCCTTTCCTCGAGACCTGCTCGACTATCTCCTGGGCCAATCCTAGATAGTCGATCGCTACTCCACCAATCTGCTCGCCGGACATAGGCTACTCTGTGCCTCCCACGATTATCTTAGGGATACGAAGGGTGGGTTGACCCAAGCCCACGGGCACCATTTGCCCCTTTCCGCAGCGGCCGAACCCCTTGTCCATCTCGAAATCGCTCCCTACCATGTCGATCTCGCTTAAGATGGCGGGGCCGTTCCCCACCAGATTGGCCCCCCGGATGGGGGCGGTGATTTTGCCATCCTCTATGAGATACCCCTCGGTGATGCTGAAGACGAAATCGCCCTTGGCCACGTCCGCCTGGCCTCCGCCCAACCGTTTGACGTAGAGCCCTCTCTTGACCGAGCCTATTATCTCTTCCGGATCGCTATCGCCGGAAGCGATGAAGGTGTTGGTCATGCGGGGGAGAGGCAGATATCTGAAAGACTCACGGCGTCCGTTCCCCGTGGAGCGTGCTTTCCTTTTCCTGGCCTCTGCCAAGTCCCACATATAGCTCTTGAGAACCCCTTGCTCTATGAGGACGGTGGGCTGAGAGGGGGTTCCGTCGTCATCGAAGCGAAAAGAGCCCCGTCGAGCCGGAAGAGTGCTGTCGTCTATGAGGGTGATGAGGGAAGAGGCTACTTTCTCACCCACGCGGCCAGCGAAGACGGAGGAGCCTTGATTTATGAAGTCCGCCTCCAGAGCGTGGCCGCAGGCCTCGTGAAATAGGACCCCGCCCCAGGCGTTGCTCATCACCACTGGCATCTCTCCCGCTGGCGCAGGACGAGCATCCAACATCCTCACCGCCGCCTGGGCTAACTCTTGGGCCTCTGCCAAGGGATCGATTCTGTCGAAAACCTCTAAGCCCGACTGAGCCCCGATCCCGGAATGGATGGTTTGGATGACGCCTTTATCCTGAGCCACGACTGCTATCCGTATCTCGACCATCTTCCGGTCGTCCTCCGCCCAGAGCCCCTGGGAGTTATACACCCAGACCTGTTGTCGGTATTCCAGGTAGCCGGTCCGGACCTGACTCACCCGAGGGTCGTAGCCCCGGGCTACTTGATCGACCCGATGGAGGAGTTTGGCCTTCTCTCTCTCGGAGAGGCTATCAAAGGGCTTCTCTATGGGAAACTCTAAGGGGCTTGAAGAGCGGGTGAAATCCAAAACCCGACTTCTATTGGAGCCTTTGGCCGCTGAGGTGGCGGCTCTAGCGGCTCTCAGTAGGCTTTGGGTGATCAGGTCGTCGGTGTAGGCGTAGGCCGCGGTATCTCCGTAGAAGACCCGGATGCCGGCCCCTCGGTCGGCTCCACGGAGGGCGCGCTCTATCTTGGACTCCTCCAGCGCAAGGCTGAGGGAGGTCCTATCTTCCAGATAGATCTCCGCTAGATCTCCGCCGTTTCGTAGGGCTTCATCGAGTATCCGTCGGACGGTATCTGGATCGAGCATATCGCCCTCCCACTTTAATGCCCATGACACGAGAAGAGATGGCCCCTCTCATCTGGTGCTTCCCATAGGGGTGGTGACGCTATAAACTACCCCTGAGATCACAGAGATAGAGAGGAGAACCACCAGAGGGAGGTCCTTAGTTACCGTTTCTCTAATCCGGGATAGTGGCACTTTACCTCGCCTGATAGGGTTGGCGGACTACCCAGTCAAAGGGTGGAGGGCTTTCCTAGGGCTTGGGCCATGGCGGCGATGTGGTGCGGCGTGGAGCCGCAGCAGGCCCCGATGATCCTCACCCCCAGTTCGGCGCACCGGAGGGCGTAGTGGGCCATAACCTCCGGGGTGGCGTCATACTGGGTGCGTCCCTGGACGAGACGGGGGAGGCCGGCGTTGGGCTGGGCCACGAGAACGGCCCCCGGACAGGCCTCCTTCATCTCCTCCATCACCTTCTCCACCTCTTGAGGGCCAGTGCCACAGTTGGCCCCTACCGCCTCTACCCCCCAACCATTGAGGGTCTCTGCCGCCTTCTTGGGGCTGACCCCCATGATGGTGTGTAACCTGGTGTCGAAGGTCATGGTGCAGACCAGGGGCAGATCGGTGCTTTCCCGCGCTCCGTTTATGGCCGCTTCTACCTCCTTGAGGTCAGCCATGGTCTCGATGATGAGAAGATCGGCCCCGCCATCGGCTAACCCTTTGGCCTGCTCAGCGAAAGCCTCTCTCGCCTCCTCGAAGGTGAGGGTCCCCAGAGGGGGGAAGAACTCCCCCGTGGGGCCCACGGAGCCAGCCACTAGGACATCGCCTGCCTCTCTGGCTAGTTCCGCTGCCCTATGGTTGAATTCATAGACTTTCTCTTCTAAGCCGTACTTGGCTAGCCTAAACCGATGGGCGCCAAAACTGTTGGTCAGGATCATCTCCGAGCCGGCGGTGATATACCCCCGATGGACGGCCAGGACTTTCTCCGGATGGGTGAGGTTCCACTCCTCAGGAGCATGCCTCCCTTCCAACCCTGCGGCCTGGAGCATGGTCCCCATGGCCCCGTCGCCCAGGATTATCTCACCAGCAGCCAACCGATCTAGAAACCCCATTCTTCTCCCTCTGCTCTCTGCTCTTTCCGCCAGCGATTATACCATGCTCAAGGTTCCGCTACAAGAGGAGCCTTTGTCAACTTATTGCTCCCTGATGCCGAATGACATATAATGGGTTCAAAATGGCCGAGGAGGTTCCCTATGCCACCGGAAGTTATCACCGCTGATTTCTTCACCAACCAGCATCGGGTCAGGGGGCGGATCTTCACCGGCGACCGACGGCTCACCGATGTCCTCAACGACCAGTTATACTCCTCCCTGGAACTGTTGGAGGTGGAGGTGGCGCGGGTAGTCGAGCCGGAGAAGGTGGTCTATACCTACCCCTCCGCGGTACTCATGAAAGAGGCTATCGCTTTCGTCATAATCCCGGGCGAGAGGAGCAACGGCGCCGAGAGTCGCATCTTCAAGTTCATAGAGAAAAGACCCTACGAGGTGGTTCTCACCGTTCCTCCCTATGAGATCTCGGGGGTATTGCATCTTAGGGGCACGGGGGATCTGCGGATGCTTCTGGTGAGGGAGGTGGGTCACTTCGTGCCCATGACCCAGGCCCGAGCGGTCTTCACCCTCTTCCCCAAGGTGAAGTTCTCCGGGGAGGTGGCCATCGTGAACAAGCGGCTTATGGAGGTGGTGGGAGCGCTGGAGACCCCGGATACGATCCTTTGACGGAAGAACTGGTGCTGGCTGAAGTTACCTTCCGTGGCCCCGGCCTGTAATCGCCGGGACAGGCTGGCAATCAAAACGTAGGGGAGGCCCTTGTGGCCTCCCGTCTGTCTTCTTGTCGAGGATTGGAGGTCCGCCGCAAGCAGACAAGGCCAACAGTAAATAGACGTTAGACGGCAACATCCGAGGCCATGCAAAATGTGCCAGATGGAAACATCCGGCACCACGACCGACTCAAGACGGGCCGACCGATATCGAGCGGCCTTTTTGGTATAGCCAAAACGGGGAAATGGTGTTAAGATAAGAGGGAGTGATAGCAGCGTTGGCAAGGGGCAACTTCTATGTCCACCCCCATGCGGA
>JAUVHF010000195.1 GCA_030593425.1 Anaerolineales bacterium | reverse complement strand
GTGGCCTCTCCCCTACCCTCTGCTGAGGAGACCCCTTCTCATCCTAGGCGCTCCTGGGCCGACTATATAGGGATCGGCCTGGTGGCTTTAGCCTATACGTGGCGTGCTTTAGGGGTCCTGGCCTTGATCGCCTTCTTGGGGTGGGTCGTCTTCCTCGCCATCGAGAGATGGAGAAGTTAAGGTCTCCCCTTCTGGTCCTTCTTTTGGCCTCCCTCGCTTTCGCTATTCGCCTCTATCACCTCGATTTCCAGAGCCTTTGGCGTGATGAGGTAGACGTCATCCTATTCGCCGAGAAGGGGCCTCTGGGGCTTCTCCCTTGGTTCATGGAGCCTGGCCAGAACGGCCCTCTCTATTATCTACTTCTTTCTTTCTGGATGACCCTGGTCGGACGGGGCGAGTTCAGCGTCAGGTTCTTTTCCCTCTTTTGGGGGGTGCTTTTGGTGCCTCTCATCTATCAGGTAGGACGTAGGTGGCTGGAGCGCCGGGTGGCCCTCTTGGCCGCTCTTCTGGTCGGCTTCTCCCCCTATCTGGTCTGGTATTCCCAGGAAGCGAAGATGTACTCCTTCCTCGCTTTCCTCTCCTTGCTTTCTGTCCACCTTTATCTTCTGGCTTTGGAGAGGAGCAGCTGGTATCTATGGTTAGCCTACCTTCTGACCACGGGACTCTCCATGTATATTCATATTCTGGCTGTGCTTCTCGTCCCTTTCCAGGCGCTCTTCTACCTCATCAGTTGGCCCCGATACCGGGGGGGGAGTAAGGCCTGGCTTATAGCCATGGGAATCTTGGTTTTGCCTTACCTTCCTCTGGCCAGGTGGGAGATCCCCACCCTCTTATCCTCCTTCACCACAGGACACAAGTTTTACACCCTCCCCGAGATATTCACCGTCCTCCTCTTCTCTTTTGGGCTGAATTCCGCTCCTGACAGAGGTCTCTCCCCAGCAGCCCTCGTCCTTTTCCTACTTTTGGCGGGGGTTCTTCTCTACCGAAAAGAGGGAGAAGGGGAGGAGGTCTCTCTGGGGGGCTTCCTTGCGCTGGTGAGGAATATTCTCGCTAAGCATCATTCGCCCCTCTTTTTGTCCCTCTATCTCTTTGTGCCCGTCTTTGCTCTTTACCTCATCTCTCTGGGGATGCCCATCTTCACCGACCGTTACCTCATCTCCATAACGCCAGCCTTCTTTCTCCTTATAGGGTGCGGGCTGGTGGCTATCGGGAACCGCTCTAGGCTACTTTTGTCCATTTGCTTGGCGCTCCTCTTGGTGGTCAACCTCTCGACCTTATGGTTCCAGACGCATACGAAGATAAAATCCGATTTCCGATCGGCTGCGGAATACATGACGGACCGAGAGGGGCTCATACTTTTCCTCATGCCCTACGTGCGCCAGAGTTTCGCCTATTACCGGGGCGATTTCGTGGGGGCCGACCCTCCCTACACCAATGGGGGTTTAGATCAAGAGGGTGTGGCAGAGGAGATGGAAAAGATCACGGCGGGTCAAGAGATGGTTTGGCTTCTGGTTTCCGAAGGGGAACTGTGGGATTCGCGAGGCTTGGTGCGGGAATGGCTGGAGGAGAACGGTACCCTGATCGAGCAGGCTGAGTTCGCCCGGGTAGAAATCTGCCGATATTCCCTGGGCAGGGGTCACTAGGGGGAGGTATCGGGGGGAGGGGGATACCCCTGCAATTTCACGGAGAAAGCAACAGCCCCTTATAGGATATGCTCTGTAGTTGAAACAGGGGTGTCCTAACCGAGAAAGGGGCTTCTGACAATACTTTTTCACGCCGTGAGAGGTCTTTCATTGCAAGGCCAGGCTTCTATGGAGGGCTACGTCTACCTTGCGCATCTCATCGTCACTCAATTTACCAATTCTTTCCCCTAAGCGCTCCTTACTGATAGTGACCAACTGCTCCGTTAGCACCATCGATTCTCTAGGCAAGCCGCTAGTTACTGGTGAAACCCGCACATGAAGCTTTTCGGTCTTCTTTTCGAGTTTGCTGGTTAGAGTAGCGACAATAGTCGTTGGACTATACTTGTTGCCGATGTCATTTTGAATGATTAAGACGGGGCGCTTGCCCTCTTGCTCGCTGCCCCGTCTCTTTCCCAAATCGGCCCAATAAACTTCCCCACGTCGTACTACAGGCTCATACACCCGGGGCCGAGATTTCATTGAATGCCTCCAAGTGCCCCTCAGCCAACGCTCGATTGAGGTCCGCGGCTTCGGTGTACTCTGCAATCATTTCCATCTCTTCCCTTGCCTTAAGATATTGCTCAATTGCCTCTCTTAGAATGCTGCTGCGCGAGCGCCTCTCCTTTCGCACAATCGCATCAGTAGCAGCGACAATAGCTTCTGGCACCGAGAAAGTAACTCTCTGAAGCCTCATCTCTTCCTCCTCCTTGGTTAAGCACAAAAGCTCTTAACAATGATCATAACTAATATACATCACAACAGCAAATGCGTCCACAGTACTTTAGTACTATTCACTCACACTGCGGCAGCCGCCTACTAGAGAGATCATCCCAAGCACAGTTCCACCTCGAAAGGCAATCCTGCTTCTTGTGGAATGTACCCCGAATCAGCGATGGGGTTTCACTCTGAAGTGGTGCCTACCTTGAAAGGGTGGCTGAGCACCATGGCGGTGATGCCCGGCTTCGCAGGCGTAGGGGTGCACGATGAGTTGCAACTCGAATAGGACTAAAGTAAGGATTGCTGGAGAGGGTTCGGTATGGTACGATTTACAATGAGAGGTGGCCTATTTCTTGGCAGAGGGGAAAGGTGCGTTCGGTGTCCGAAGGAAGGGAAGCCACAATCACGATTCTATTGGTCGAGTCCGACCGAGAGATGGCGAGGCGGATCGAGGAGGTCCTGGCTGCGCAGGGGATGAGGGTTGTCGTCGCCGCCAGCCAGGAGGAGGCCCTCTCGCACACCGATGATGGAGAGGTGGATATCGTCGTCCTGGGGCTTAATCGGTCCGAAGACGTAGATCTATGCTGGCGGATCCGAGAGCGGACGACGGCTCCCCTTCTAGTGTTGCCTGAAGATGGCACGGCGGAGGCCGCTCTAGCCCGAGGGTTGGAGTGGGGAGCCGACGCCTATTTGGAGAAGCCCTTCACCGTGCGGATCTTTTTGGCCCAGGTTTACGCCCTCTTAAGGCGTATCGGGGGGTTCAGACCGGGCCACGCAGGACAGTTGCAGGTGGGGGGGCTGATCATCAATGTGACCCAGCATGAGGTGATGGTTGATGGAGAGCCGGTTCATCTCACGCCCACAGAGTA
>JAUVHF010000123.1 GCA_030593425.1 Anaerolineales bacterium | reverse complement strand
CCATCGACCACGAAGCCATCGATGCGGGCATAGACCTTTGTCCCCAAGGCTTTGTAGGCCTCAAGCATTACCTTCTGCACCTTCTCTATCATCTCCTGGGGGAGGCGAGCGGGGGTGATATTCTCTCCCTCGCCGGGCAGGAACTTCTCCTCCACGGTGAGGAAATCGCCGCGCGGGGGCGTCTCGGTGGGGAGAAAGACGATGGGGTTTTCGTTGCCTATCACTCCGCAGGTGATCTCCGTCCCTCTCAGCAACTCCTCCACTAAGCAGGTAATATCGTACTGGAAGGCTTTTTCCATGGCCGGGGCTAACCCTTCCCCTTCGCGTACCACGGAGAGACCGATGCTGCATCCCTCTCGCGTGGGCTTTACCACGCAGGGATAGCCTAAGGTCTCCTCGATCTCCTTCTCCATCTCCTCTCTTTGCTCGTGCCATGCTCTCTCGGAGATGGCCAGGTATCTTGGGGCTCGGATGCCGGCAGCGGCGAGGAGGCGACGGGTCATATGTTTGTCCAGCCCGATAGCCGAGGCCAGGATGCCGGAGCCGGTGTAGGGGATCCCCAGAAGTTCCAGGAGGCCTTGGAGGCAGCCATCCTCCCCATATTTGCCGTGCAGTCCGATGTAGACGAAGTCCACCAGTTCCTTCAACTTCTCGTAGGGGATGCGGGTGGCCTCTTTTTCTAATCTGGCCTCGATATCGGCTGTGGTGTTCTGGACCAAAAGGGGCAGGGTCATCTCCCAAAGTCGCCCTTTGCTGTCCAGGAAGATGGGGACACCCTCATATTTGGAGAGGTCCAGGTTATGGTATATGTTGCGGCCGCTCTCGAGCGATATCTCCCGCTCCCATGACATGCCGCCCATGATGACGCCTACGCGGAGCCGACTCCTCTCCTCTTTCGCCATGAGGTTCTCCTTCTATAGGGGTCCCTTCTTACCCTTATGGGCTTCCAGGGCCAACTCGATTATTCGATCGAAGAGCATGGTAGCGTTCAGCCCTGTCTCCGCCGCCTGGTGAAACATGAAGGAAGAAGGGGCCATGCCGGAAGAGGTGTTAGGGTCGGTGAGGAGTATCCGGTGGTCCTCTAGGAGGAAGCCATCCAGGCGGCCATAGTTCTTGAAGCCTAAGACCTTGTAGGCTTTCATCACCTCTTCTTGTATAATCTTGATCGTCTCCTCCGATACCCGGGCCGGGGTGATCTTCTGGGACTGGCCGGGCATATATTTGTCGTCATAGGTTAGATATTCATGGGTAGCCACCGTCTCCGTGGGAGGCATAGGCCAAAGTTCCTCATTCCCCAAGACGATGCAAGAGAACTCCAGGCCCTGCAGTTTCTCTTCTATGAGGGCCGAGTTGTCCCACTCGAAGGCTACTTCCAGAGCCCTACCGATATCTTCCTCCTTCTGTACCACCGATACGCCGATGCTTGAGCCTTCGCGGCTGGGTTTCACCACACAGGGGAGACCAATCTCCTTGATGATCTCGTCTTCCGTTCCTCGTGGGTCTCGCTCCCAATCGGTCTCTCGAACCACCATCTCCTGGGCCACTTCCAACTGGGAGGCTTTGAGCACCCGGTGAGCCATGGGCTTGTCCATGCAGAGGGCCGAGGCCAGGACCCCAGAGCCCGTGTAGGGTATCCTCAAAAGTTCGAGGAGCCCCTGGATGCAACCATCATCGCCGTATTTGCCATGAAGGGCGATGAAGGCGAAATCGATGAGGCTTTTGAGTTCTTCGTAAGTGATGCGTTTCGCTTCCTTCTCCAATCGGGCGACGATGTCGGAAGTAGTGTTCTGAATGATGAGTTTCTTGGGAAGTTCCCAGAGCCTATTCTCTGTGTCCACGAAGATGGGAAGATAACTGTATTTCTGGGGATTGAGATGAAAGCAAACCTGTCGCCCGCTAGCCAGCGAGGCCTCTCGTTCTGAGGAGGCTCCTCCGAATAGCACTCCCACTCGCAGCATAGTACCCTCTTGACCCTCAACTTTGTTACATTGAATTCTAGCAATTATACTCTCGATAAGCAAGGTTGCGCCATGAAGGCCAGGGTGTTAAAATCTTTGTATCGCCATTAGGAGGGATAGTATGAGTACCACCAGGCTCATAGGTTTGCTTCTCCTCGGAGGAGGCATCGCCCTTCTTCTCATATCAGTAAGCGCGGATATGATAGGGTTGGGGCGTGACCCGGGGTTCGGCTACCAGCAGATGGGGGGCACCTCGGTGGGAGGAGCGGCAGCTATAATCGGGAGCCTTCTCTACCGAAGGGGCTAAACTCTTGAGAGGCTATTCTTCATGATCTACCTGTCTGATATCCTCGCGGCCACCGGGGGGCGGGTCTATGGCCCCATCTTTGCTCAGGAGTTCAGCGATTTTTGCTTCGACTCCCGCATCCTCCAGCCAGGAGAGCTCTTCTTGGCGGTGAAGACGGAGAAGGGCGACGGCCACGATTATGTCGCTGGGGCCTGTCGCGATGGGGCGACGGGGGTACTCTGCGAGCGGGAGATAGACCTCGCTCCTCATCGTGTGACCTGTGTGGTGGTTCCCGATACCCAACAAGCCCTTCGCCATTGGGGCGAATATATAATCAAAGAATACGCCCCTGAGGTTATCGGGGTGACGGGGAGCACTGGGAAGACCAGCGCCAAGGAGGCTATCGCCAAGGTCCTGGCAAAGGGGTTTCCTGTCTTCAGGAACCACGCCAACTATAATGGGCGGTATGGGTTGCCCATCGCTTTGGGGAGACTTCGCCCGGAGCACAAAATCGCGGTCTTGGAGATGGCCTGCGATAGTTTCAATGAGATCGCAGAGTTGGCTCAGATGACCTCGCCCCGTATAGGGGTGGTGATGAGCGTGAACGCCGCTCATCTGGAGTATCTGGGCAGCCTGGAGAATATAGCCCGGGAGAAGGGGAGACTGATCGAGGCCTTGCCCGAGGAGGGTTACGCTCTCCTCAACTTCGATGACCCTCGGGTTCGAGCCATGGCCGGCAGAACCAAAGCCCGGGTGCTCACCTTCGGGACGAACCCGAAGGCCGATCTCTACGCCTATGAGATCGCCGCCCATCGAGAAGGCGTGCGATTTATCGTCCGCTATCAAGGAGAGGGTGTTGAAGTCCGGCTTGCTCTTTTAGGCGGCCATAATGTCTACACCGCTCTTGCTGCTATAGGGGTGGGAACTCTCTACGGTCTCTCCCTGCAGGAGGCCGCTCAAAGCCTGGAAGAACTCAAGCCTCTTATGGGGCGCTTGAAGCCTTTAGAGGGGATAAACGGCAGTCTGCTCTTGGACGATAGTTACAGCGCCAACCCGACCTCAACCCTTGCGGCCCTCGACCTCTTAGCCCAGATGGAGGGAGGAGATAGGGTCGCCATCTTGGGAGACATGTTACAACTGGGGGCCTACGAGGAGGAGGGACATAGGGAGGTGGGGCGCCGGGCCGCTCAGGTGGTGGATTATCTGGTCACCAAGGGTGAGCGGGCCGGTATCATCGCTGATGAGGCCAGGAGGTATGGCTTGGCCGAGGAACGCATATTCGTTACCTACACCGTCGATGATGCCCTCCGTAGCATCGTCGAGAGGGTAGGGCCTGGCGACCTGATATTGGTGAAAGGGTCAATGGAGGCTCGCATGGAGAGGGTGGTGGAGAAACTGCTGGCCGACCCCTCACAGGCGGAGAGCCTCCTCGTCCGACAGAGCCCGGCTTGGAAGCGCATCCACATCCTCACCCCCGATCGTCCTACCTGGGTGGAGATCGATCTGGGGGCTCTAGCCCACAATGTGCGGGAGATCAAGAGGATAGTAGGGGAGAAGGTGGGGATCATCGTCACCCTCAAGGCTGACGCTTACGGCCATGGTGCGGTCAAGGTAGCGCGCACCGCCCTGGCCAATGGGGCCACTATGCTGGGGGTGGCTTGCCTCGGCGAGGCGGTAGCCCTTAGGAAGGCGGGCATTTCCGCCCCCATTATCATTCTGGGCTATACCCCTGCTTGGCAGGCTAGAGATATCGTCCTTCACGATATCACAGCCACGGTCTTCTCCCTAGATGTGGCCAGGGCTTTCTCCCGCGCTGCCGTGGCCCTCAACTCTCAAGTGCGGGTGCACATCAAGGTGGATACGGGCATGGGTCGGCTGGGTCTTCTTCCCTCTGACCTTCTCCCCTTCGTCCAGGTCCTCCAAGGGTTACCCAACCTCCTGGTCGAGGGGATCTTTACCCATTTCGCTATCGCTGACGCAGAGGATGCCCACGGCATCCCCGGCTGGGGGAAAGAATATACGCTCCGCCAACTGGAGGCCTTCAAAGGGGTAGTGAGGGAATTGGAGGCTAACGAGATTCATATCCCCCTCATCCATGCAGCTCATAGCGCCGCTGTCTTCACTCTCCCTGAATCCTACTTCAATCTGGTGCGGCCAGGGATAGCGGTCTATGGGCTTGATCCTTCCTCAGAGGTCCGTTGTCCTGATAGTTTTCGACCGGTTCTCTCTTTCAAGACCCAGATCGCCCAGGTGAAACGGCTGCCGGAAGGGAGTTACATAAGTTATGGCTGCGCCTACCGCACCGAGAGGCCTTCCTCCATCGCTGTCATCCCTGTAGGCTACGCCGATGGCTTCCGAAGGGGTCCCAGAATCTGGGGTGAGGTGTTGGTGCGGGGCCAGCGGGCCCCGGTGGTGGGGCGGGTATGTATGGATATGAGTATGATCGATGTCACCGATATCCCCGGGGTTCGTCAGGGGGATGAGGTGGTCCTCATCGGCCAGCAAGAGGAAGAGAGAATCACCGCCGAAGACGTGGCGGATAAGTTAGGCACCATTAACTACGAGGTGGTTTCTGAGATCTTGGCCCGGGTGCCGCGAGTGAGTTGAGTGCAAGGTGGGGTTTTCAGGAAAGGCAGAGGGCGTGCTTTGTTTAGCACGCCCTCGCCTGTATCGGCGCTTTCTCCCCTAGCCCAGGCTATCTATTCTCTCTTTGCCCTTCTTCGACTGGTCATCCGCTACTGTTTTGGGCCCTTGCCCTTGCCTTGGGGTTGTCCTTGCTGTCCCTTGCCATGACCCTGTCCTTGGTCTCCCTTGTCATGACCTTGCCCTTGGGAGCCCTGTCCCTTTCCGTGCTCCCAGCCGGGGGGAGTCTCTTTTGGTCCCTTGTCTGGTTTGGCTGTGCCTTGCAAGGTCACGGTCACAGGTTGGGTGTAGGTGATCACTCGCCCCGACCTGATGGCTCCCAGGTTCGTATTCTTCCTACTGAAATCTTCCAGTCCGGGGGTGTGTTTGATGATATAGCC
>JAUVHF010000079.1 GCA_030593425.1 Anaerolineales bacterium | reverse complement strand
GGCCTTCATCGATGAGGTGGGCCCCCAAAATATCCCTCTAGGGATGCTCACCATTACCAATAACGCCGGTGGGGGGCAACCGGTCTCCTTGGAGAATATCCGCCAGACGAAGGAGACGTTGGCCGAACATGGCATTCCCCTCTTCATCGACGCCTGTCGGTATGCGGAGAACGCATACTTCATCAAGAGACGAGAAGCGGGCTATGAACACAGGACGGTTTTGGAGATAGCGAAAGAGATATTCTCCTACGCCGACGGCTGCTACATGAGCGCTAAGAAAGACGCCTTAGCGAATATCGGGGGCTTCCTGGCCATGAACGATGAGGATCTCTACCAGCGGGTTTGCACGGAACTGATCCTCAAGGAGGGGTATCCCACCTATGGAGGGCTAGCGGGGAGAGACCTGGAAGTGATAGCCATCGGCCTATGGGAGGGGCTCAACGAGGAGTACCTAACCTATCGCATCGGCCAAACCCAATATTTGGGGGATCGGTTGCGGGAGGCAGGGGTTCCCATCTTCGAGCCTGTCGGAGGGCACGCGGTCTACGTAGATGCCAAGCGGTTCCTGCCCCATATCCCCCAGAGCCAATTCCCGGGGCAGGCTCTGGTGGCTCAGTTATATCTGGAAGGGGGCATCAGAGCGGTGGAGTTGGGGAGCGTCTCCTTCGCCCGCCAGGATGAAGCCACGGGGGAGATGATCTATCCAAAATTGGAGTTGGTACGCCTGGCCCTTCCTCGCCGGGTGTACACCCAAAGCCACCTGGACTATGTGGTGGATGTCATAGCCCGACTCTATGGGGAGCGGGAGAAGATAAGGGGCTTAAGGATAGTTTACGAAGCACCTCGCCTTCGCCATTTCACCGCCCGGTTCGAGGTGCTCTAGATAGCTCCTGAGTGTAGGCAAGAGAGTTCGTCTCTCAACATAGGGCACACCTCCTCTAAGGGAAGAGGGGCAACTGCGCCTCTGCGCTCTCTATAGGGGGTAGGAGCCCCACGACCTTCTTGAGGTCGTGGGGCTCCACCTCCTCTTGAGCGGCCACCGACCGGAGGTGGCCGAATTTCACGAAATCCCAATCGCTTTCTGTCAGTCGCTTTCGGATGAGGGGAGAGCCCTCCAGCCTGAGTCGTAGGAGCGAGGCCCGTTCATCGGGGATGAGGATGAGATGACGAGCCTTGGGTTCCTCCTCCACCCACTGGCAGAGATCCCCTAACGCTACTTTCTGGCGGATAAGAAAGAGACAAGAAGTTTCCCCCTGCCGCCAGGCCACATCGGCGTAGCGGGGCAACCTCGCACCAGCCCAGGCTTGGAACCCCAGGCGCTCTCCCAGGCGAAGGAGGAGAGCGATCATCTCTTCTCGCACCTCCTCCGAGGGGCGGAGCCGCCAGGCCTCGGGGCTCCCCTGGCCATAGGAATGGAGAGCCTCCTCCACCAGCCCCGGATCAGGGGTTAGGAGCCCGGGAAAGAGGGAGTAGACCTCCTCTCTCACTTGTTGGAACCCTTTTGCCTCTTGGAGCAGTTGAGAGGTCACCTTCTCCACCTGGTCGCCAAGGGGGGAGGGAGGAGGCGCCTCTTTTAGCCACCAGAGGGAAGAGTTCCAATCTGCTTCCGCATCCTCCCTGATCTCTCCTGTCTCGTCCAGCAGGATGAAGTTCCCGGTATCCAGGCTCTCTTGCAGAGTCTCCTCCATCTGCTCAGCGGCGAATTGAGCGAGAGATACCCCTTCTAGGAGCACCGCCTGACGCAGGAGGTCCTCTTCGCTCCATCGCTTGAGGATGGCAGCGTGGAGCCACTCGAAGAGCAACGGGTCGCCACGCTCTCGGAGGAGTTTCCGGCAAGCCTCGAAAGCAGACTTTCGCATCTGGGAAGCAAGGCGAGGGGCAGAAGGGGGCTTCTTTGGGGGTCGATTCTTGACCAAGGAGAGGCGATAGCGGTTAGCCCTCTCTTTCATGCTCGGTTCGCAGGGTTGGAGGAAGAGCCCTTCCAACTGCAGATCCACCTCTGCTCCTGCCAGGACGAGGCGCTCGGCTTGGCGGAGTTCGCCACGCTCCAAAATGAAGACTATCCTGCCCTCGGGGCGCAAGAGGCGCGTTAGAGCCCGCATGGCGGCCGCGGTGGCCCTCTGGTACCATGACCAGTCCAAGGATCGAGGTCGTAAGAGCGGCCTAAAGACCGTCGTCTCCTCCTTGCCCAGGAGCCAGCCGGTCCAGAGATAAGATAGGGCCCAGAAGGGACGATCGAGGGGTGGAGGAGCCGTTATGATCAACTCTAGGCACTCTCGCTCTAAAGCCCGAGCCAAGCCACGAATAGACCGCTTGACTATGGCCTCAGTAGGTGGCGGAACCTTACCTGAGAGCCTGGATTTCGAGGAGAGAGAGCGCAGTTGGATGTAAGCCTCCTCAAAAGCGTGCCAGACGTTTCGCTCCCTAAAACTCCGCGGGGGCCGAAGTCGGGCTCGGCCTTCTCCCTCCAGTTTGCGGCAGGTATCAAGGCAGATGAGGAGTATCAGTTGTAGCGTCTCCAAGATGGGAGAGCCGGAGAAGAGAGCCTCCACTTTCATAGAGAGGTTCACTAGGGCGTATAGGTTGCGGGGGGTATAGAGTTCCAGGAGGCTTTGGGCCAACTCCCGTCCCTCCTCGCTGGGGGAGGCTAGACGATCTAGAAGATACCAATAGTGGACGCCTCGTTCCTCTATCTTGGCCAGGGCCTCCAGGTCGGATTCCTCTACAGGAAAGTCGCCCTGGGCTTCACAATGGGGACACCGATACCCTTTCTCTGTTGGCAACCCCCGTTCCCTATCCCACACGAAGTGGTCAGCCACCACGGGATTCCGGCAGCGCTGACAGGATGTGGCGTAAAGTTGGGTGATGTGCTCTCGCAGAGAGGCTCCCAGTTTTGGAGCGTCGCCGAGGCGGGTGGTGGCGGCATCGATCTCCTCCGGTGGAGGGAGTCTGAGGGTGCCCCGCGCTATGAGCACGTTTAGGGGGCTGAAGTGAGCGGCGAGGGCTGATCTCCCCTTTCGGACCGCTTCCTCTATCACTACCGCCGTCTGGCAGAAGGGGTCTAAGATCATATCCCCAGGGTGGGAATAGGCCTCGATGTATCGGGAGACCACGTTTCGCGGCATCGGATCTAGGTACCGCTCCAGAGGGATCTCTTCCTCTCTTCCTTGACTGGGGATGAAGTGGTCGATCATAGCCCGCTCCTCGTTTTCAGTATATCATGAGAGGCTCATTTCAGCCACCTCTGAGCGATGATGATCTATGTAGCCGTTGCCGTCTTGACATCTGACCCTTCGACCCTTAGAATACCCCAAACAGGCAAAGGGGGATGGAGTGGAAAGTGCCATCACTATCCTGGCGGGCCTGGTCATCGCTGTCCTCATAGTGACTTGGCTCTTTGGACTGATCAAGAAGATCGGGGGTTGCCTCATCCACCTTCTCCTCTTAGGGGCGGGTCTAGTTCTCCTGGCCTATATAATCTCCGCGTTTCTCAGCCGAGGCTCTTGAATAAAGAGAGCATCCCAAACGGTTCTCTTCTTTTCCTCTTCGGGCCTGACATATTCGAGAGTGTTGAAAAACACCTCCTCGTTTACCAGAGTGGGAAAGAAATTGCATCCGCAGTATGTGTTCCTCCTTTCTGTCCCTACAATCGTTCAAATTCTAACAGTCTGTGGGAGAGATTGTCGATTGCCAAAGAATCTATCCCGCTTTTTCAACAGCCTCATATCCCTTCTTTGACTTTGGCTTTGCCAGCGGCTAGAATGGATACGAGAGGTTCGGTTATCCAGGAAGTGAGGCGATGGGCAAGAAACTGGTTCTTGTGGATGGGCACGCTTTAGCCTATCGAGCCTTCTTTGCTCTCCCCATAGATGCTTTCTCCACCTCCCGAGGGGAGTTGACCAACGCGGTGTACGGCTTCACCCGGATGCTCCTTCGGGCTTTGGAGCAAGAGAAGCCTGACTACATCGTCGTGACCTTCGATGCGGGGAAGGAGACCTTTAGGCACCAAGAGTTCAAGGAGTATAAGGCTCAGCGGGCTCGTATGCCCGAGGAGATGCGGGATCAGATGGCCCGCATAGTAGAGGTGATCGAGGCCCTGGGTATCCCCATCTTCGAGGTGGAGGGGTACGAGGCCGACGACCTCATCGGCACCCTCGCTAAGCAGGCCCAGGGGTTGGGGGTGGAGACCCTCATCCTCACCGGCGATTACGACGCCTTTCAGTTGGTGTCTCCCAAGGTGAAGGTATTGACTACTGGGGGCCACCGACAACCTTTCTCCGAAGCCAGGCTCTTTGATGAGAAAGCCCTCCAGGAGAAGTACGACTTTCGACCCTCCCTGCTGGTGGATTACAAGGCTCTGGTGGGAGACGCTTCAGATAACATACCCGGAGTTTCAGGTATAGGGCCTAAATACGCCACCGACCTCATCAAACGGTACGGCACCATCGAGGAGATCTATGAGCGTCTAGAGGAGATCGAACTAGCCAGGGTCAGAAACGCGCTCGTTGAGGGCAAGGAGCAGGCTTTCTTGAGTAAGCGATTGGCTACCATCGTCACCGATGTTCCCATTACCCTAGATCTGGAGAAGTGTCGCACTGGCGACTATGACCGGGATCGGGTGATGGAGGTTTTCAGGGAGTTAGGGTTTCGGAGTCTGGTGGATCGGTTGCCCAAGTCGGAGCAAAGGGCGGAGCAGTTGATGCTCTTGACACCTCAAGGGAAGACAACCCTTGATTGTCAAGTGGTGACTACCGAAAAGGCGCTGGAAGGGGTAGTGACCGAGTTATCTCGCTCTTCTCACGTAACTTTGGATGTGGAGACCACAGGCACTGATGCCATGTCCGTAGATCTAGTGGGGTTGGCCCTGACTACGGAGCCTGGAAGGGGGTACTATATCCCCCTCGGTCACTTGGAGCCGTCCCTATCCCTTCGGGATCCCGAGGGACGGGGGCAATTGCCTTGGGAGGAGGTTAGGGCCGCCTTAGCCCCCATCTTGAAGGACGATGGGGTGGCCAAATGGGCCCATAATGCCATATACGACTTGGTGGTCTTGCGCTGCCAGGGTCTGGAGGTGCGGGGGCTGGCCTTCGATACCATGATCGCCGCTTATCTCCTCGACCCTGGGGGGAGAGGCTTCGGCTTGAAGAATTTGGCTTGGCGGAAATTGGGGCTGGAGATGACCTCCATCAGCGAATTGATCGGCAAAGGAAGGGATCAGAAGAGCATGGCTCAGGTTCCCATCGCCGCCGCAGCCCCCTACGCTGTCGCCGATGTGGAAGCCACGGAGCGGTTGGCTAGGCTCTTGGAGGCGGAACTGAAAGAGCGTCAACTTTGGGATCTCTTCGTCCAGGTGGAGATACCGCTGGTCGAGGTCTTGCTGGCCATGGAGATGGCCGGGGTGGCTCTCGACATAGAGCACCTGAAACAGATGTCCCGGGAACTATATCTGCGTATCACCGCTCTAGAGAGGGAGATCCACGAGATGGCCGGTCACCCCTTCAACGTATCCTCTACCCAGCAACTTAGCACTGTCCTCTTTGAGGAGTTGGGGCTTCCGGCCAAAGTCAAAACCAAGACCGGATATTCTACCGCGGCTGGGGTCTTGGAGGAGTTACGGGGTAGGCATCCCCTCATCGAACTGGTCTTGGAGCATCGGCAACTCAGCAAACTGAAATCCACCTACGTCGATGCTCTGCCGCTCTTGGTAGACCCGCGGACGGGGCGGGTCCGTACCTCCTACCATCAGACGGGAACGGTGACGGGGCGGATCTCCTCCAGCGCTCCCAATTTGCAGAACATCCCCATCCGTACGGAGATAGGGCGTAAGGTGCGGCGAGCGTTCATAGCCGAGGAGGGTTGCCTGCTTTTGTCCGCCGATTACTCCCAAGTGGAGTTGCGGATCATGGCTCACATCTCCCAGGACCCGGGGCTCTTGAGCGCTTTCGAACAGGGGGAGGATATCCATGCCAGCACCGCGGCTACCGTTATGGATGTCCCCCTCTCCCAGGTAACCCCGGAGATGCGACGCATAGCCAAGAGCATCAACTTCGGCCTTTCGTACGGCATGGGCGCCTACGGCTTGGCTCAAAGGACGGGACTCTCGCAGGAGGAAGCCGCGGAGTTTATCGCTAACTATTTCGCCCGTTATCCCCAGGTGGGGGAATATATAGAGGAGACCAAGCGGATGGCTCGGGAGAAGGGGTATGTCTCCACTCTCCTCGGTAGGTGTCGCTACTTCCCGCAACTTCAATCTACTAGTCGAGCCCACGGCCGGGTGAAGCGAGCGGCGGAGCGGATGGCGATCAACATGCCCATCCAAGGCAGCGCCGCTGATATCCTCAAGATAGCGATGATCCGCCTTCATGGGGCTCTCCAGGAGAAGGGGTTAGCCAGCCGCTTGACCCTCCAAGTGCACGATGAGTTGGTCCTGGAAGTGCCAGAGAGGGAACTGAAAACCGTGGCTCCCCTTGTCCGCTCTGTCATGGAAGGGGCTTACGGGTTGCGGGCTCCCCTCAAGGTGGATATCAAGGTGGGGAAGAATTGGGAAGAAATGAAGGAGTATAACTGTTAGATGAAAAGGGAGATAGCCCGACTCTTAAAGGATGCGGTGTTGAAGGCTCAAGGGGCTGGAGACTTGCCACCCTTTGAATTGCCTCCGCTCATCGTGGAGCAGCCCCAGCGGGAGGAGCATGGGGATTACGCCAGCAACCTGGCTTTACAGATAGCCCGCCAGGTTGAACTCTCCCCTCGCCAATTGGCAGAGGTCATGGCCAAATACCTGCCTGAAGCCGAATTCATCAGCCGGGTGGAGGTGGCGGGGCCCGGTTTCATAAACTTCACCCTGGACGATGACTGGCTGGCTCAGCAGGTGGAGAGCGTATTGGCTCAAGGTCCCTCCTATGGTCGCTTGGATCTGGGGCCGGGGAAGAGGGTCCAGGTGGAGTACGGCAGCGCCAACCCCACCGGCCCCTTGCATGTGGGTTTCGCCCGCAATGTGGTCTTGGG
>JAUVHF010000174.1 GCA_030593425.1 Anaerolineales bacterium | reverse complement strand
CTCCAGAACGGCGTGGAAGCCATAATCGAGTTCTTCTATGGCTTCCTGGAGAACGTGGCTGGGGAGAAGACACGGGCCTTCTTCCCCTTGGTGGCCACCTTCTTCTTCTTCATCCTCACCTCGAATTGGATGGGGATATTGCCCGGCTTTGGCAGCGTGGGGGTATGGGAGGAGCACCACGGAGAGCGCGTGTTGATCCCTTTCCTCCGCTCCGCCAACGCCGACTTGAGCACCACCCTGGCTCTGGCCGTCGTCTCCGTGGTGGCGGCCCAATACTTTGGCTTCAAGATGCTAGGGCTTTCCTACATAGGAAGGTTCTTTAGATTCCATAGGCTCGTCACCCCCTTTCTCCGCCTGAGAGGGCAAAAGCGGCCCCGTGGCCGGTCCGAACTCATAAACTTCCTCCTGGACTTTGTGATCGACCTCTTGTCCGGCGTGGTCGAAGTGGTGGTCGGCCTCCTGGAATTGGCCAGCGAACTGATAAAGATCTTATCTTTCTCCTTCCGACTCTTCGGCAACATCTTCGCCGGCGAGGTGTTGCTCATCATCATCTCTTTCCTTTTCACCTTCGTGGCTTCATTGCCCTTCATGGGCCTGGAGTTGTTCGTGGGTCTCATCCAGGCTTTGATCTTCACCATGCTGACTCTCATCTTCTTTATGATAGCCACCATGGGCCACGGCCTGGAGGAATCGCACTAGACTTCTAAAGGAGGAGACTAATGCCAGCACTCGACATTGAAATCATCAGGTTGGTAGCCGTGATGTTAACCATCGTCGGCGGCACCGTCATGCCCGCCTTCTGCATCGGATGGATGGGCAAAACGGCTATGGAGGCCATCGGGCGCAACCCCGAGGCCGGGCCCACCATCCTCACCAACATGATCATGGCTATCGCCTTCGTCGAGGCCATCGCCATCTACGCCCTGGTAGTGGCCCTGGCCCTCTATTTCGTGAAGTAAAGAGGCGAATTAGGGACAGGAAAGGAGTACGCTTTTGGAGGCCTTAGAAGGGTTAGGCATCAATCCAGGCTTCTTGCTCTCCCAGGTCGTCAACTTCCTCATCCTGTTTGCCGGCCTCTATTTCCTCCTCTGGAAGCCCATCCTCAAGATGCTTGACCAACGGAAGGAGCGCATCCAACAGGGCCTGGAGGATGCCCAACGGGCCAGGGAGGAGAGAGAGCGGGCCCAGGCTGAGTTCGATAAGCGGGTCGAGGAAGCTGCGCAGGAGAGCGAGAGGATCATCGCTCGGGCCAGGGAGGAAGCCCAAGAAGAGCGGAAGGCTATACTCGCTGAGGCAGAGCAAGAGGCCGAGAGGCGGTTAATCAGGGCTCGAGAAGAGGCTCAATCGGAAGGGGAGCGCATCCTAGAAGAGCTGCGAGGGCAGGTTGCTGTCCTGGCCATCGCCGCAGCCAACAGGCTCATCGGCGAAGCCCTGGACGAGGAGAGGCAGCGGCGGCTCGTCGAGGAGTTCTTCAGCGGTATCAGCGCGGGACGCGTCCAGATCCTAGACGAAGCGGAACTGGCCGTCGGTGAGACAAAGGCGCAGGTGACGAGCGCCCTTCCCCTCAGTGAGGAGGAGAAAGCCACGCTGGCCAGCAACCTGGCTGCCCAGTTGGGCGCTGAACCCGAGATGGAGTTCGATGTGGATCCGGCCATTCTGGGGGGCTTGGTGTTGAAGGTGGGCGACCGGGTGATAGATGGCAGCGTGGCCGGTAAACTGGGAGCGCTTCGCGAGAGACTGGCTTAATTTAGCGATCTATTCGGTGGAATTGGTGGCCTGTTAATACTATTCTTGGAGCCCATTGAATGGAACGGGGCAGTCTCACCTTTAGGTGGACTGCCCTTTGTGGTATACTAGAGAGAGAAGGTGGCAGGATGTTGATCTCGTCAGAGGCCCTTCGCCAACTGAGCATCGCCGCCCTCATCGTCACCGTCGCGGCCATCCTGGGTCGGATAGCGATGCTCCTTATCGACCGGGTGATCGTCCGCTTGGCCGGCCGGACGAAGACCGCCCTGGATGATCTGGTCATCGACACCTTGCGCGCACCCCTCTTCTTGGCCATAACCCTCATCGCAGTGCAGATCGCCATCGGCCAGTTAACCTTCCTAGATACGGCTTGGATAGCTCTCTTCAACGATCTCCTCTTCATCGCCTTCGTCCTGGTAGCCTACTTCCTGATCTACCGATTGCTCAAGAACCTCCTGGAATGGTACGCTCAGAATGTGGCCGTCAAGACCGGGACCAAGATCGACGAGCAGTTGATTCCCTTCTTCCGGCGACTGCTCCAGATCGCCCTCACCGCCATCGTCCTGGTGATGGTCCTCGCCCACTTCGGCCTCGACATCAGCGCCCTGGTAGCAACCCTGGGGGTTGGTTCCCTGGCCATCGCTCTAGCCGCCCAAACCGTTTTGGCCGACACCTTGGCTGGCTTCACCATCATGATGGATCGCCCCTTCGCCGTGGGAGACCGGATACTATTGCCCAAGAGCATCGGCGGAACCTATGGTGAGTGGGGCGATGTGGTGGAGATCGGCCTCCGCAGCACCAGGGTACGCTCCGTCGACGGGGTGCTCCTCACCGTGCCCAACTCAGTGATCACCAAAGACGTGGTGGCCAACTTCAGCCACAGCGAGAGCCCAAACCTGCGAGTCCGGGTGCGCTTGGGTCTGGTACCTGATCTGGAGAACGTAAGGCGGGCTATGGCCGCCATCAAGGAGATAGTGGATCGAAACCCCAACGTTTCCAAGTATCCGCGCGAGCCCCAGGTGGTCCTTCGGGAGATCCGAGACTACGATGTGCTTCTGGAACTCCGCTTCTATGTGGATGATCCCCGCAAGATGAGAACCACTAAGTCTGAGGTGATAGAGGAGATGTTGCGCGTCTTCGAGGAGGAGGAGATCAAGACCTCATTCCCCGCTCAGGTGGTTCGCCTTCAAGGACAGGAGGAAAAGAGGGGGTGAGGCTGCGGGAACTCCTGACTTCTCTCCCCTGGCCAAAGACCAGCGAAGAGGATATCGAGATCACCGGCATCGCCAGCGACTCCCGCCAAGTGAAGCCTGGCCATCTCTTTGCGGCCCTAAAGGGGTTAGAATACGACGGCCATCAGTTCATACCAGAGGCCCTCGCCCGGGGGGCAAGGGCCTTGGTGGTGGAGGAAGTAGCCACCATCCCCGAGGTAGATCTACCCCTCATCGTCGTTCCCAACTCCAGGCGGGCCTTGGCCCATCTGGCCGCTGCTTGGCATGGCTTCCCTTCGCAGAAGTTGCGCCTCATCGGCGTCACGGGGACCGACGGCAAGACGACCACTGTAAGCCTTGTACGTGCTATCCTCGAGGCGGCGGGGCAGCCAGCAGGGATGGTGACCAGCGTTAACGCCATCATCGGCGATGAAGAGATGGAGACCGGCCTCCATACCACCACCCCCGAGGCCCTGGAGTTACAAGATTTCTTGGCCCGCATGGTGCAAGCGGGGTGTGAGTACGCCGTCATTGAGGCCACCTCCCATGGCTTGGCCCAATATCGCCTTGAAGCCTGCCACTTCGACGTGGCCGCCATCACCAACATCACCCATGAGCATCTGGATTACCATAAGAGTTTCCAGGAGTATCGGGAGGCGAAGGCCCTCCTCTTCCGCAACCTGGCCACCTCCTTTCGAAAGCCTGGAACCCCTAAGATCTCCGTGTTAAATCTCGACGACCCCTCCTTCGATTACCTGAAGCAGATCCCCGCCGACAAGCAGATAGCCTACAGCCTCCACCACTCAGCAGATGTGGTCGCAGAGGCGATA
>JAUVHF010000177.1 GCA_030593425.1 Anaerolineales bacterium | reverse complement strand
ATATGAGGGGAGCGAGACCAAAGCCAGGATCTCGCCCGTTTGGGGATCCATGGCCACCACCACGCCCGATTGGGAGCCGGCTGCCGTCATCCCTTCCTGGAGCGCATCGGTAGCCTCCTTTTGAAGGTCGAGGTCGATGGTTAAGATGAGGTTGTAGCCTGGCTGGGGAGCCATAGCGGTCCCCACAGTCCGCGCTTCTCTTCCGGCCACATCGACCTCCACATGCTTACGGCCTTTCCTCCCTCTCAACTCCTCCTCGAAGGTCAACTCCACCCCTGTCAGCCCTACCAGGTCGTGGGGTTTGTAGTCGGAGCCTGGCCTCTCAAGGTAACTCTCCGCCTCTTCCTCAGGGATGGGTCCTACGTAGCCGATGATATGGGAGAGTAGAGGGCCGCCCATATACTCGCGCTGGGCCTCTATTTGTACCACTACGCCGGGGAGATGAAGATGCTCCTCCTCGATGAGGAAAGCCACCTCCCGAGGTAGATCATGGGCCAAGATAACGGGAACGAAGGGGGTCTTTCTTCCCTCTTCGATCAAATCCCTTATGCCGGGTCGAAACGACCGCTCTAACCCTAAGAGAAGAGGGCTTTGGGGCAGAGATGAGGGTTCGCCATCCAGCCGGCTTTCGACAGGCATCTCCAGGAGGGAGGCTAAGCGTTGGATCACCTCCTCTTCTCTATCCGGGGGAAGATCGGCCGGTACCACAGAGACGGTGAAACTGGCGATATTTCTGACCAAGAGTCTCCCCTGACGGTCGTACATCACCCCCCGAGGCGCCGGGATGGAGACCAGTCGGAATCTATTGCGGTTGGCTCTCTCCCGGCTCTCCTCTCCTTGTACGATCTGGAGCCGCCAGGTTTGGAGAGCGAGGAGGGAAAATAGCAAGACGATGATAATCCGGAAGACAGTAATCTTGGCGTCGGGTTTTCTCTTTTCCATCGCCTTTCCCGGTGTCAAAAGCCTGCAAATCCTATGGCCAAGTCAGGGAGCGAGCCTCTAATCTGATTATAGCGAAGGGGGCGGTTCTTGACAAGGAGCGGGCGGCAGTGCTCATCTGGGGGAGCCTGACGGCTCTTCTATCCACCGGTGGTCTTTGCGCTGACGGTGATCGATTGGAGGATAACCGCATCCTCCGGGGGGTCGCCCCTTTCTGAACGCACCGGCAGTCTCTGAAGGGTCTGGGGGTTGTAGAGGCCCACCACCAGGAGGTATCTCCCAGGGGGGGTCTCCGCCGGTACAGGGATGGGATGGTCATCTTTGTTGTATTCATCGCCCCGCCAGCGGCTGGTGGGATATTGGCCGGGGTGGAGGTTGTCCTGTTGGGCGAGGATCTTCCAGGAAGGGTCGATAAGATGGGCGAAGGCGCTGTAATCGGTAGTCACGGTTCTTTGGGCCTTCCAGTAGAGGCTAAGGTTGAGGGTCTGGCCAGCCTCTATCACATCAGAATCGAGGTCGTAGCCTAGAAGCGTGAACTCCCCTCCGAGATCGATGGAGAGGGGGTTGTCCACACCCCTCACCGTCTGGCCATCGAAGCTCCACTTCAGCCGGCTATCGTGGTTGTCCAGATACCCCACTTTCAGCAGGAAGAGGGAGAGGGCGAGAAGGGTGTAGAGGGCCAATTCGAGACCTCTGAGGGGCGAAGCGGAGAGCATGGGCGGTCGCCGTCGGAGGGCTTCATCCTGAGACCTGGCCCAGAGGATGTAGAAGGCCAGGAGTGCTAGCATGAGGAGGCTGGCGGCGGAGACGAGGTTAGCCATCCAGCGCACCGGCGTCTCCTGGAAGCGGACGAGGAGCGAATGCTCGCCTGCGGGAACAGGAAAGGTCACCAGCCCCAACCCCGGCGTGGCCCGGGTCTCTACCGGCTTGCCATCCACATAGGCCTGCCACCCGGGAAAGTAGAAACTGTGGAACACAGCCTGGAAGGGCCGAGGGGTGTAGAGGAGGAAGGAAGCGGAGAGAGGGTGGTAGTTCGCCCTCTTGAGTTTGCTCCCCTGGGGCAAGGAGGCGGGTTCCAGCCTCGCTATCTCTGAGGAGGAGCGGTACATCTCCTCTAAGGGCGACTCAGAGGGGAGCCACTCCACCCCTCGGGGCAGATATTCACCGTAAGAGGTGGTGCCGATGGTCCCCCTTTCGTGTTCGTACTCCATCATATCTACCAACGAGGGGTGAGAGGAAGGTAACTGATGGTAGCGGGGGTATAGGAGGGGGAGGCCGAAGGTGAGAAGGGTGGCCAGGGCGACGAGAGTGCCCAGGAATTGAAGGGGGAACCCTTCGGTCTGTTTGGGGGATGAAAGCACCTTGGCTCTCTCCGGCAGGATGGCGATGCCCCCTCCAGCGAGGATGGAGATAGCCAGGCTCAAAGGGACCAGGAGCCGGTGGGGCCATTGGGCATAGGCGAGGAGGGGAACCCTTTCCCATAGGGGTGCGGAATAGGGGAGGGTCATGAAGGCTAGGATGGCGGCTATAACTGCCGAAAGAGCGACCAGCAGTCTTTGCTCCCTGGTTCGGAATCTGGGGAGGCTGAGGAGGGCGATGAGAGCCAGAGTCAAATGTGGCCAGCCCAGGCTGGTGTTGACCGGACGGTTCATGAGCCCTGTATCGACCGGCGAGGGGGAGGAGAAGAGCTGCCCAAGGGATAGGAAGTGGAAGTGGAAGTCAAAATAGGGAGGTGTCAGCACCCTCTCCATCTGGACCCAAGGCCTTTCCATCAGGGCAGGAAGCCAGTAGAAGGCGCTCAATCCAAGGCCTAGCAGCAGGGCGAAGGCACAAAGCAGCCATCGCCGGGGTTTCCTTTCTAACCATAGAAAACCGGCCAGATATAGGAGGAGCAGGGGGGTGAAAAGCATGGCCGAGACGTTGTGGACCGATATGAGGCCACTATAGAATAGGGCGGCTACCGTTAAGTACCTTCTCTGCCCTGAGGTGGCCAAGCGGTGGAAGGCCCAGAGGATGAGGGGGAGAAGGGGGAAGGCAAGGCTCTCCGGCAACCCTCCTCTTTCGAAGTTCTGGTAGAGTTGGTAGGGGGCGTACATATAGGCCACGCCGCCGACTAGGGCAGCCCTCTCTCCGAAAGTCTCCTTCAGAAACAGATAGAGAGCCGCTCCTGAAAGGAGTACCCCCAGTGCCATGGAGAGGTTGAAGGCCCGTATCAGGGATATACCAAATAGGTGGAGGGTGAGGGGAAGGTAGTAAGATAGCGGCGAGTAGAAGTTGAAGAGGGGTAGGCCGTATCCGTAGACGAAGTCCGGGGCCCAGCGGGAGAAGACAACGCCTTGCCTAGCCAGGTGATCTATCTCCACTAACCGAAAGAGGTGCAAGAGTCCATCGGCGGTTCTGATGAGGGTGGGCCTTAACAGCGGCTGGAGGGCTAGGCCGCTTAGGGCGAAGAGCAGGAGGCTTCTGATTATGAGGGGTAGTCTCCCCTTTACCATCCCACCCGCTCTGGGCCAGTCCGGCGATGGAGCCAGGAAAGGAGGGGGTAAAGGGGAAGCATAACTAAGGTGTTGAGAAGGCCGGTAGGAAGCAGTATCTCCAGGAAGGTCTCGCCCCACAGGGCTGGCCGTCCGAGGAGTTGCCAGCCTAAAAGCAGGGCCAGATTGTACCCGAAAGTGGCTAGGAATATGACGGCCAAGGGAAAGAGGATACTGGTGCGATATATGCTCTTTTGCCCAAGGCTGGTTAGAAGGGTCAAGAGAGTGAGAATGAGAGCCGAGAGCCCCAGGGGGGTGGCGGAGAGG
>JAUVHF010000092.1 GCA_030593425.1 Anaerolineales bacterium | reverse complement strand
CCTGATGGAGGTGAACGAGGCCTTCGCAGCCCAAATCGTGGCTGACGGGAAGGAGTTGGGCTGGGATTGGGAGAAGGTCAACGTGCACGGTGGGGCCATCGCCCTCGGACACCCCATAGGCTGTAGCGGGGCCCGCATCCTCGTCACCCTGCTCCACGCCATGAAAGACCGGGGGGCAAGAGTGGGACTCGCCTGCCTCTGCCTGGGCGGAGGAGAGGCGGTGGCCATGAGCGTGGAAAGGGTGTAGAAGTCAGAAGTTGGAATCTGGAGAATTGTAGATATGCAGTGGAGTAGGCTCATCCGCAAGTGGGGTGTCCCGTCCACTAAGGATCAATAGACCCTCCAACTTCATGGAGAAACCAATGGATTTCGAACTCACTGATGAACAGCGGATGATCCGCGACATGGCGCGGGAGTTTGCCAGTGAGGTATTGGCTCCCCAGGCCGCTCTCATCGACGAGACGGAAGAGTATCCCTTCGAGACCTTGAAGCAGATGGGGGAACTGGGCCTTATGGGGATCGATGTCCCCGAGGAGCATGGGGGCATAGGCGCGGACACCATAAGTTATGTCTTAGCCGTGGAGGAGGTCTCCAAGGCCTGCGCGGCCACGGGAGCCATCATGTCTGTCCAGAACTCCCTGGTCTGCTATGGCCTGGTTCACTATGGAACCGAGGAACAGAAGGAGAAGTACCTGCGGCCTGCGGCCTCCTTCGAGAAGATCGGTGCCTTCGGCCTCTCCGAGCCTCAAGCCGGTTCCGACGCCGCCAATCAGAGGACTATGGCCCTGCGCCAAGGCGACGAATATACAGTCAACGGGAACAAGAACTTCGTCACCAATGGTGGCGTGGCTGACTTCGTCGTCCTCTTCGTGACGATGGACCCTACCCAGAGACATAAAGGGATCAGTTGCCTCCTGGTGGACACCGACACCCCTGGCTTCTCCCACGGCAAGCCGGAGAAGAAACTGGGTATCCGCGCCTCCGACACCACAACCTTGACCTTAGAGGATTGCCACGTCCCAGTGGCCAACCGGCTGGGGGAGGAGGGGGAGGGGTTCAAGATAGCGATGGACTCCTTGGACGCGGGGAGGATCGGCATCGGCGCCCAGGCCTTGGGGATCGCCCAAGCGGCCTTCGAGGCCTCGGTTAAGTACGCCCAGGAGCGGGAGCAGTTCGGGAGGCCCATCTCCCACTTCCAAGCCATCCAGTGGATGATCGCCGATATGGCCACCCGTATCGAGGCGGCGCGCTTACTTCTCTTCCAGGCAGCCCTCAAGAAGAACAGGGGAGAGCGGTACGCCCGCGAGGTGGCGATGGCCAAATTGTACGCCTCGGAGACCGCTATGTGGGCGGCGACCAAAGCGATTCAGGTCCATGGGGGTTATGGATATATGAAGGAGTATCCCGTGGAGCGGTACTTCCGGGACGCTAAGATAACGGAGATATACGAGGGCACCAGCGAGGTGCAAAGGTTAGTGATAGCCCATCATGAGTTGAGTTGAAGGAGGCTTTGATGGAACAACGCATCTTTACAGTGATCCTGCAGCCTGAGACAGATCCTGACTTTGACGGCTACTACAACGCTATCGTGCCCGCCTTGCCAGGTTGCTTCAGCTACGGGGCCAATAAGGAAGAAGCGCTATCAAACATCAAGGAAGCGATCGAACTGTATCTAGAGGAGTTGGAGAGTCACGGCGAACCGATCCCTCCAGACACGATCGAGCAAGTGAAAGTGGCTGTGTAGGATGCCTCGGAAGCCCCGTGTCACTGGCCGTAAAGTGGCCAAAGTGTTAGAGAAAGCCGGATTCATCCTCTCTCGCGCCCGAGGCAGCCATCATATCTATCGTCATCCTGAAAGCGGACGCCGCGTCACGGTACCAGTACATAGAGGTAGGATCATCCCACCAGGCACTTTGGCTAATATCCTTCGGCAAGCGGGGCTCAACTGGGAAGACTTCGAAAGCCTACTCTGAGACTAAGCAGCGAGGTGCAAAGGTTAGTGATAGCCCATCATGAGTTGAGGGATTGAGAAAGCAGTAGAGTATAGACTGGGGAGGCCATTGTGGCTACTGATTCCAAGATCGAGAGACTAAGAAAACTCCGCGAGGCGGCCAAACTCGGCGGCGGGCCGGAGCGGATAGAGCGGCAGCATAAGCGGGGGAAACTGACCGCTCGGGAGCGGTTGGACCTCCTGCTGGACGAGAACTCTTTCCACGAACTAGATGTCTTCGTCACCCACCGAGCCACCGGCTTCGGTATGGAGGAGAAGAGGTACCTCGGCGATGGGGTGGTCACGGGTTATGGCACCATCGATGGCTGGCTGGTCTACGTCTTCTCCCAGGATTTCACCGTCTTCGGGGGAGCCTTGGGCGAGGCCCACGCGGAGAAGATCTGCAAGGTAATAGACTTGGCTATGAGGAACGGCGCGCCTCTCATCGGCCTCAACGACTCCGGGGGGGCCCGCATCCAAGAGGGGGTGGAGAGCCTGGGCGGTTACGCCGAAATCTTCACCCGCAATACCCTGGCCTCCGGGGTCATCCCCCAAATCTCGGCGGTTATGGGCCCCTGCGCGGGCGGGGCCGTCTATTCACCAGCCATTACAGACTTCATCATCATGGTTGAAGGCACCAGTTTTATGTTCGTCACCGGGCCAGATGTGGTGAAGACGGTGACCCGCGAGGAGGTGACCTTCGAAAAGTTGGGCGGGGCCATGGTCCACAACACCCAAAGCGGCGTGGCTCATTTCATAGCCCAGAACGAGGAAGAGTGCATCCAGATCATAGGCCAACTCCTAGGCTACCTACCCCAGAACAATCTAGAAGACCCCCCTTACGTGGAGCCCACCGATGACCCCCTGCGGATGGAGCCCGCTCTGGACACCATCGTCCCCGACAGCCCCACCAAGCCTTACGATATGAAGGAGGTCATCCGCCTGGTAGTAGATGACGGCGAATTCTTCGAGGTGCACGAGCATTACGCCCAAAACATCATCGTGGGCTTCGCCCGCCTCAACGGCCGCTCCGTGGGCATCGTGGCCCAGCAGCCGGCCGTCTTGGCTGGCTGCTTGGACATCAACTCCTCCGATAAAGGTGCTCGTTTCGTCCGCTTCTGCGACTGTTTCAACATCCCCCTCATCACCTTCGTAGATGTGCCCGGTTTCCTCCCCGGAGTGGACCAGGAGCATGGGGGGATCATCCGCCACGGAGCCAAACTCCTCTACGCCTATTGCGAGGCCACGGTCCCCAAACTGACAGTCATCACCCGCAAGGCTTACGGCGGGGCCTACGACGTTATGAGTTCCAAGCACGTAAGAGGGGACATCAACTACGCCTGGCCCACGGCGGAGATAGCAGTGATGGGGCCCGATGGGGCGGTGAATATCATCTTCAGAAAGGAGATCGCCGAGGCGGAGGACCCCCAAGCCGAGCGAGAGCGGTTGACCAAGGAGTATCGGGAGCAGTTCGCCCACCCCTACATCGCCGCCGCTCGGGGCTACATAGATGATGTCATCGAGCCCCAAGAGACCCGGCCTCGGCTCATCAGCGCCCTGGAGATGCTCCAGAACAAGCGGCAGTCTAACCCGCCGAAGAAACACGGGAATATGCCGCTTTAGTTGTAGGGCGGGTTTCCATACCCGCCCATAGGTCAGGTATAGCCTGCCCTAGCGATGGCAGGCCAGGGAAACCTGACCTACCCAATGCAAGAAGATGCTCAAAAAAGTCCTAGTCGCCAATAGAGGTGAGATAGCCGTCCGAGTGCTCCGCGCCTGCGGGGAGTTGGGCGTGAAGACGGCCACGGTTTACTCCGAAGTGGACCGTTCGGCGCTTCATGTCCGCTACGCCGATGAGGCCTACCATATCGGCCCCGCCCCGGCTAGGGATAGTTATCTCCGCATCGACAAAATCATAGATGTGGCCCGCAAATCCGGGGCGGACGCCATCCACCCCGGCTACGGCTTCCTGGCCGAGAACCCAGAGTTCGCTCGCGCCTGCCAAGAGGCAGGGTTCATCTTCATAGGGCCACCGCCAGAGGCTATCTCCGCCGCCGGGGACAAACTCGCTGCCCGTCGCTTGGCTCGCAAAGCGGGCGTTCCCGTCATACCCGGCACCTACGAGGAGATGAGAGACGATGCACTCCTGGCCCAGGCCGAGAAACTGGGCTACCCCCTCTTCGTCAAGGCCTTGGCTGGTGGTGGGGGCAAGGGGATGCGCCTGGTGAACAGCCTCGAGGAGTTGCCCGGCGCTTTGGCCTCCGCCCACAGGGAGGCAGAATCGGCCTTCGGAAATGGAGCCTTGTATCTGGAGAAGGTGATCCAAGGAGCGCGCCATGTGGAGTTCCAAATCCTGGCCGATATGCACGGGCACCTGATCCATCTGGGAGAGCGGGAGTGCTCCATCCAACGCCGCCACCAGAAGATGGTAGAGGAGGCTCCCTCCACCGTTGTGGACAAGAGACTACGGGGTCGGATGGGGAAAGCAGCCATCAAAACCGCACGGGCCGCGGGCTACGTCAACGCGGGCACCATCGAGTTCTTATTGGACAAGGAGAAGAAGTTCTATTTCCTAGAGATGAACACCCGAGTCCAAGTGGAGCATCCGGTAACGGAACTGGTCACGGGCATAGATATCGTCAAGGAGCAACTTCGTATCGCCTCTGGTCGCAAGTTGCGATATAAGCAAAGAGACATACGGTTCAAGGGACACGCTATCGAATGCCGCATCTCCGCCGAGGACCCCTTCAACAATTTCCTCCCCTCCATAGGCCGCATAACGGCTCTAAGCGAGCCCACCGGCCCCGGCGTTCGAGTGGAGAGCGGCCTCTATGAGGAGGTCGAGGTCTCCCTCTACTACGACCCCCTCATCGCCAAGGTGATCGTCTGGGGCGAGACGAGGGGGGAGGCTATCCTTCGTATGCGGCGCGCCTTGAGCGAATACCGTATCGTAGGGGTCAAGACCACCATCCCCTTCCATCAGCGGCTGCTGGATCACACCAACTTCATCGCCGGACAGATAGATACCACCTTCGTGGAGGAGCGTTTCTCCCTGGTGGAGAAGGAAGCAGAGCACGCGGAGGTCGCTGCCCTGGCCGCGGCGCTCCTCTCCTACCAGAGAAGACAGAAGGCTATCGCCATGATACCATCCCGCAAGGCGGAAGGGGAGAGCCCCTGGAAGCGCGCCGGGAGATGGGAGGCTATGCAGCGGTGAAATACGTGGTCACCGTGGGCGACAAGTCCTACAACATCGAAGTGGGTGGCGATCGACAGATAGAGATAGACGGCGTCCCCCACCAAGTAGACATCCAGAACATCGATGGTTACTCCCTCTTCTCCTTACTTCTAGACAACCGTTCCTACGAACTGATGGTGGAGCGGGAGGGGCAAGAGTTCCGCATACTTCTAGAAGGGGAGATGTACACCGTTCGCGCGACCGACGAGCGCACCAGGCGTCTGATGGAGGCCCCAGCGAGGGTTCCGTCAGGGGAGGTGGCGGTGAAAGCCCCCATGCCCGGTTTGGTAGTCGCCGTGCCCGCCAAGCCCGGCCAAGAGGTGAAGATCGGCCAGGGGCTCATAATCCTAGAAGCGATGAAGATGGAAAACGAACTGCGTGCGCCCAGAGCGGGAAGGGTGAAAGCGATCCGCGTCTCCCCGGGCCAAGTGGTGGACAAAGATCAAGTGCTGGTAGTGATAGGATAGAGGAGGCTGTAGAGATGCCTTTCTTCAAAGTGGATGAACTGGCCTCAGCTCAAGCGATGAAAGGGGTAAGCCGACGCGCCGTCTACTTGGACCAGGTGATGTTGACCTTCTTCGACCTAGCCCCTGGTTCTACAGTGCCTATGCATAAACACCCTCACGAGCAGATCACTTTCATCATCGAGGGAGAGATAGAATTCACCCTGGGAAACGAAACAAGGGTACTGGGGAAAGGCGAAGGCGTCGCCATTCCGCCAAACGTGGAGCACGGGGGCAAAGTCCTTCAACTGCCCACCAAGGCCATAGATGCTTGGCACCCGCCCCGGGAGGATTACAAATAGATGATGGATGGGGAAAAGACGGATTATACCTTGATCTTCGACGGCGGGAGCCTCGGCAACCCCGGGCCGGGATATGGTAGCTATGTCCTGGTCAGAAATAGGGATGGCAAAAGCAGAACCCAACGCCTCGACTTCCAGGACGAGATGACCTCCAACGAGGCCGAATATCGAACCCTCATCGCCGGACTGGAGGATCTCGTCTCCACCATCCGCAAGGCCGGGCGCTCTCCCCAGCAATTCTCGCTAGAGGTCAGGGGCGACAGCCGGCTGATCCTCTATCAAGTGGCCAGAAGGTGGAAGACGAAGAAACTCCATCTCATGCCCCTTAGAGACAAGGTCGAGGAACTGTTAGATGGGTTCGGATCAATAACGCTCATCTGGCAGAGGAGGGATAAGAGCGAGAAGGTGCTGGGGCACTAGCCGAAAGAGCAAG
>JAUVHF010000190.1 GCA_030593425.1 Anaerolineales bacterium | reverse complement strand
AGATCATTCCTGTGGAAGCAGCGCGTGCCGCCCTGAAGGATGCCCAAGCGCTCAACGTGTTTGGCCTACACCAGGTCCCAGCGGGCTGGCTAGACTCGATTGAGGGAGAAGCGTTCCCCACGGTGTTGAGACTAGCCCTGGACCGGTCCGACGACCTGAAGGGCTTCTTGAACGTCTACAAGAAAGAAAAAACACAGGAGTTCCTGAGCGAAGAGGTCCAGTTGGCGGCATCCTTCGCCGTTCAGGCGGCTGTGGCCATTGATAACGCGACGGCCTATGAGGCTCTCGAGCATGCAACCTTGGAGACTGTCGCCGCTCTCGTGGCGGCGATTGAGGCCAAAGACCCGTATACCAAGGGGCACTGCTACCGAGTGGCCCAAGGTGCCCAGGCTATCGGCAAGAAGATGGGGCTCTCGTCACAGCAATTGGAGGACCTTCGCTGGGTAGCCATGCTCCATGACATCGGGATGATGGGCGTACCAGATGCGATCCTGCATAAGACTGAGAAACCTACGGAAGAGGAATGGCAGATCATCAAGACTCATCCCCTCATCAGCGCAGAGATCGTTGCAAAAGTGGAACCGCTGAAACACTTGGTTCCTGCCATTCGGAGCCATCATGAACGCTACGATGGAGGGGGCTATCCTGAGGGGATCGCCGGAGACGAGATCCCTCTGGCAGCGCGAATCGTTGCCGTCTTCGACGCCTTCGATGCTATGACCAAGCCTCGGCCCTACCGGGCTGCCATGTCTGTCACGGATGCGCAACGCATCCTCCGCCAGGGAGCCGGTAGTCAATGGGATCCCAAAGTGGTTAGGGTATTTGTAAAACACGTGAAGGCGGGATAATTTCCTAATCTCCCCAGCCTACACCTCTGCTTTTCTACCCCCTTTTCACCTCTTCTTGAACTCCTTCCCAGGCTCTAGTTTTGCCCCCTTGCCAAAAGCGACCAAAAGGCGTAAGATGAAGGTGAAATGTCTCGTAATGGTTGCCTTCTTCTCTCTCTACTTCTGCTGGCCGGGTGTGTGGCGAGACCGCAGGAACCGCCAACGCCCACCCCTCCTGCCTATATCGGCCAGGTATATGAAGGGGGCATCTTGGGGTATATCTGGAACCTGACCGATATCCGGTGTGAAGTTCAGCCCGATAGGGTGCGGCTGGTTTTGGAGATGGGAGGGGGCGAGGAGGGTATCCCCTACTTTCAACTGGTTGAGGTTTATAACGACCAGGTGCTCTTTCCCATAGCCCCCGACCAGGAGGCTTATGACCCCTCCTGGGGAGAAGCCCGCATCGATATCACCATTGGCGACCTCTACGCTTACGATTATCCGCTGAATGAGAAGTTGCCCATCGTCCTTCCCGATAACCCCTTGGTCACCAAGATCGGCCTATATCCCACCTATGACGATGCGCTCCTCGGCTTCTCCATCGGCTTGAAGGTGGCCGCTCCCTATGAGGTCTCGACTTTAGAGAGCCCGGCGCGGATAGTTATCGAGGTCTTAGAGTGAGCCCCAGCGATCTTTTCGAATATGGCCGGCGAGAGGAGATAGCTAAGCAAGCACCACTGGCGGTTCGCGTGCGGCCTCGCACTTTGGAGGAGTTCGTGGGGCAAGCGGAGATAGTGGGGCCGGGGAGACTCTTGCGCCGGGCCATCGAGGCGGACCAACTCTCTTCCATTATCCTCTGGGGGCCGCCGGGCTCGGGGAAGACCTCTCTGGCTAACGTCATCGCTAACACCACCCGATCTTACTTCACCGGCATCAGCGCTGTCCTGGCTGGGGTGAAAGAACTGCGCCAACTGATCGCCGAAGCCAAGAACCGGCGAAGCATGTATGGCCAGCGGACGATACTCCTCATAGACGAGATCCACCATTTCACTAAGACTCAGCAGGACGCGCTACTCCCCCATGTGGAGGATGGGACCATCATCCTCATCGGCATCACCACCGAGAACCCCTATTTTCAAATCTTGTCTGCTCTGGTCTCCCGGTCGCGGGTCTTCCAACTGAAGCCCTTGAGCGATGAGGAGGTGGAGACCATCGTGCGCTCGGCCTTGGCGGATTCCGAGCGAGGCTACGGCACACTTTCGGTGGGGGTGGACGAGGAGGCGCTGGCCCATCTGATCCGCGTGGCCGGAGGTGATGCCCGGGTGGCGCTAAACGCCCTGGAGTTGGCGGTGGAGACCACCCCTCCCGATACGGATGGCGGGATCCATATAGATATCGATGTGGCCCAGGATTCGATCCAGAGGCGGGCGCTACTCTATGATAAGGACGGGGACGCCCATTACGATACCATCTCCGCCTTCATTAAGAGCCTGCGGGGTTCCGACCCCGATGCGGCCCTCTACTGGTTGGCCAAGATGATCTACGCCGGGGAGAGCCCGGAGTTTATCGCTCGCCGGATGATCATCTTCGCCTCGGAGGACATAGGTAACGCCGACCCCCAGGCTTTGGTAGTGGCCACCTCTGCGGCCCAAGCCTTGGAGTGGGTGGGGCTGCCGGAGGCCCAGTACAACCTGGCCCAGGCGGCTATCTACCTGGCCACGGCACCCAAGAGCAACTCCACGGGAGCCTACTTCAAGGCCCTGGCCGACGTGGAGGAAGAGGGCAAGACCGAGGTGCCCGACCACTTGAAAGACGCCAGCCGAGACAGGAAAGCCTTGGGGCACGGTGAAGGGTACAAGTACCCTCACAGTTATCCTAGTCACTACGTCAAACAGCAGTACCTGCCCGACGAGTTGCAGGGCAAGAGATACTATGAGCCCTCGGAGCAAGGGTACGAGAGGGAGATCAAGAAGCGGCTGGAGAAGTGGCGAGGGAAGAGAGGTTGATGGGGAAACCCCGGCGGCCGAATCGACGACCTCGTCTATGAGTTATACAGTATCACACAGAAAGAGCGATAGATCATCGAGGGCAAAACGTAGCGTCGGCCTGTCCTAGCAGATGTGGGTCAGGGCCTGTCCTGACTGATTTCGATCAGGGGCTTCAGCCCGACGAGAGATCGTCACCCTAAAGGGCGACGCTACAAAGGAAGAATCAAAAACGTGGAGTGGGCTTGTCCTGGCTGTAGTGGGCCAGGGCTTGTCCCCCGACCTTTCTACAAAGAGGAGCGATAATAAATGGAAGAAACGCTGATCCTTACCGCCCTGGCCTTCCTTTTGCCCGCAGGGATAACTATGGTAGCGGCTGCCTCCTCAACGGAAAAGGAGGCCAAGGATACAGCCCTGATGGGACTTTTGGCCATCCCCTTGGCGATAATAGCCTACGCCTTGGTGGGGTTCGGCCTTCAGTTCGGGGGGCTAGGAGTGGTCTCCAACCTACCTGGAGCGGAG
>JAUVHF010000062.1 GCA_030593425.1 Anaerolineales bacterium | reverse complement strand
CCCGTGGTAGGGGTCTCCTCCATGAACCTCAAAGTCTCCTCAAGGGACCTGACACCGGTCGTCGCTCCCATAGCGGTGATACAGAGAGCCCCTACAGCGTTAGCCAGATACCCCATTCGTTTCAGATCCCACCCCTTAAGCACTCCGGTCAGAAAGCCGGCCACGAAAGCATCCCCCGCTCCGGTAGTATCGATGGCTGCCACATCGTAGGCCGGTATCTGCAATTCCTCATCAGGGCTTCTCAGATAGCACCCTTCCTCGCCCAACTTTAAGGCCACAACCCCTACACCATGATCTAGGAAGAGCTGAGCGACCTTCGAGGGGGCATGACGAGAGGCGATCATGCGGGCCTCTGCTAGGCTGGGGAGGAAATAGTCGATGTGGGGCAGGCAAGGTTCGATCAACTCTAACCAACGACCTCCTGCATCCCAGACGGTATCCAAGGCAGTGATGACCCCGCCCTCGCGAGCTCGGCGCAGGATATCGGCCGTGGGGCGCCCGTCGATCCCTGGCATCACTAGAGAGCCAGCGATATGCAGAATTCGGCTCCCCTCTATCAATCGCCAGTCCAAATCCTCCGCGACTAACTTGGCGTTAGCCCCCAGATAATGGATGAAGCGACGTTCGCCATCGGGCTCTACCAGAACCATGGTGGCCGAGGTGTTAGCCTCTGGGGTTCGCTTTACGCCACTTGTTTCCAGGCTATATCGCTTCAACTCCCTCAAGATGAAATCACCGAAGCCATCTTGGCCCACCTTGCCTATCACCCCGGCAGAGAGACCTAGTTTGGCTAAAGCGATGGCCGTGTTGACAGCACAACCTCCGGTGTGGAGTTCCATCTGGTCGGCCAAGACGAGCCGCCCCCGCTCTGGGAGTTCTCTCACCGGTCGGGCTACCACATCAGCCACCATAATCCCCAAACAAAGGACATCGAGCACTCTTCGCTCTCCTTTCCACCAGGTGCTACTTTTCGCCGACTACCTTTTGAGGAGTGTTCCACTAAAGAAGCCCATCCATTTTATAATGAAACGGAAGTTTCTGGAAGGAGCCGTCTTCTTGTGCTAAGATGGATGGGTGAGTATGGAGAGATGATTGGGGGAGGAAGTCTATGGCTTACCTGCTCGGTATCGACGTAGCTACCACTGGAACGAAGGCTTTACTCATCGACGAGAAGGGGAACGTGGTAGCCAGCGCCACTAAAGAATATCCCCTCTCCATCCCTCGCCCCCTTTGGTCGGAACAGGATCCCATCGATTGGTGGGAGGGAACCGTGGCCAGCATCCGTGAAGTATTAGGAGCCTCCGCCGTTGACCCCGCAGCTATAATCGGGGTGGGGTTAACTGGCCAGATGCACGGGCTGGTGCTTCTAGATCGGAGAGGCCAGGTCCTTCGTCCCGCCATTCTATGGAACGACCAGCGAACCGGGTCCCAATGCGAGTGGATCACCGAGACCGTGGGCTTTGAACGGCTCCTAGAATGGACCGGTAACCTGGCCCTGCCCGGCTTCACCGCCCCCAAGATCCTCTGGGCTCGAGAACATGAACCGGCGATCTACGCCCAAGTCGCCCATATTCTGCTGCCCAAGGATTACATCCGCTATCGGCTGAGTGGTGAGTTGGCTACAGATATAGCCGGTGCTTCGGGCACTTTGCTCTTGGATGTAAAGAGGCGCGATTGGTCGGTGGAGATGCTGGAGGCCCTGGAGATCCCTGCCCACTGGCTGCCCCCTTGCCACGAGGGGCCTCAGGTGACAGGGGTGGTCAGTCCAGCAACCAGCGAGGAGACGGGGTTGAAAGTGGGCACGCCCATCGTGGGCGGTGGGGGCGACCAGGCAGCCCAGGCGGTGGGCGTGGGCGCCGTTAACCCGGGCATCGTGGCTCTCACTTTAGGTACCTCCGGTGTGGTATTCGCCCCCACAGTCGAGCCAATGGTGGAGGCAAAAGGGCGGCTCCACGCCTTTTGTCACGCCGTCCCGGACCGCTGGCACCTAATGGGGGTTATGCTCTCCGCCGGGGGAAGCCTCCGTTGGTTTCGAGACGCCCTGGGAAAACAAGAGATAGCAGAAGCAACTGAGAAGGGGGTCGACGCCTACGAGGTCCTTCTGGAGGGGGCTAAGGCAGTTCCTGTGGGCAGTGAAGGGCTGCTCTTTTTGCCTTACCTGACCGGAGAGCGAACTCCTCACGCCGACCCCCTGGCCAGAGGCGCCTTTGTAGGGCTGACCTTGCGCCACTCTAAAGCCCATCTGGTGCGGGCTGTGCTGGAGGGGGTAGCCTACGGCTTACGAGATAGCCTGGAACTGCTACGCCGGACCGGGGTGAGTGACCTGGAACAGGTTCGCCTCTCGGGCGGCGGCGCTCGCAGCCCTCTATGGCGACAGATCCTGGCCGACATCTTGGGTATCGAACTGGTCACCGTCAATGTGACCGAAGGAGCAGCCTACGGGGCCGCACTTTTGGCCGCCGTCGGCGCTGGTATATACACCAGCGTAGAAGAGGCTTGTGAGACGACTGTCCGCATACTGGAGCAGACCTCACCCCTCGAGGAACACCAGCCCCTCTACAACCGATATTACTCCATCTACCGCAGCCTATACGGGGCCCTCAAACCTGCCTATGACGGGATCGCGGCCACGCTGGCTATCTAGCTTGATGCCGGGACGGCCTCCTGAGAGATGATCTCCATCTCTAAGGGGAAATCAGAGGGGGTGTAGCAAAGCAAGTGACGCAACCGAAAACCCAGTCGATAGATTTGGCTAGCGGCAGATTCGTCGGCAGATGATATCTCGGGTTGTGATGCGGAGCCGGCTAAGCCATGTGGATCTCGACGTTGTCGGCCACCCCTCCCAGTATGGTGTACGTGCCGGGCGCCATCTGAAGGATAGACCCTGGCACATATGTATTGACAGGGCCGTGAGCGACGAGGCGCGCGATGAACCTCTGCCAGCTGATGCCTCCCCCAATGTGACCATCGAGCCAGAAGCTGCGATCCCCAGCGCCAGCGACCTGGGCGGGGCCGATGGTGTTGGCCTTTGGCGGAACCCATGACCAGTCGCCGCTGAAAGAATGAAGTGCGTTCTGCATGATGGTCATGGGGTGCAATTCCACCAGCCGTGGCCCCGCGTTCATGTAGGCCTCTAGGTCATCGCCAAACTCATCTCCTAGATGGGCTTCCCAGAAGGCGATATGACCACACCAGCCAATGCCTCCGTAGCAGACATCTGTCCCTCCCAAATCCTCGATCATCTTAGCATAGTCTGGAAGGAGCTCCTTGGTGGGAAAATGTATCTGTTCGGCTGGAGGGCGAAACTCTTCATCTATGAGCAGAAAGAAATTCTCCAGCATGGATTTCTGAAAGGACCCTGGCCAGTTCGCTGGTGCGGTGTTGCCTTCTTCGTCTGCATACTCGTCCATGTTGAAGGAATGGAGGTGTTTGCAGGGGATTCGGAGTTGGTTTATGATCCGGGCCGCGATGGGATACTGGGGCATGGGCCCCACCGGGAAAATCGCCACCAAGGGTCGCCTGGCATCCAGCGCCTCTTTGATCCTCCGCACGATATCAAGGGCGAACTCGGTATAGAAATCGTGGGGCTCCTCGATGACCCTTATCTTGAAATCAGGGTTAGGATGCTTGCAGATCTCCTCTTTCTTGATGGCCCGGACGCGAGCGCACACCTTCTTGTCTCGGAAGGGGATGAATCCTGAGAGGTCATACTGAAAACCCATTCTCGCCCTCCTCGTGATTTACTTCTGGTCGTTCTACCTGATGGCTGAGATCGCCTCGTGGTAAGCGACATAGTCGAGGCTCGGGCGGGGATCGAAGGCCAGATAGACCTCGATGACTCGTTCGCCACGTCGCCTTCCCTTTCTCGCTTCGATCAACCCCTCGACCACCTTCTCCTGAGAGCGAAATTCTCTAATGCCCTTCTGTATTGTCTCCTCTACCCCGAGGCGAGCCACAATGGCCCGATTCCCTCTCAAGGTCAAATCCCTACCCGTTACCAAAGCATCCTCGGGGGAGAAATCTCCCCACACTGCGTATTGGAGAAAACTCTTGATAGGCGGCGCTCCTCCCCAATCTGCTAGGATGTTGTCGCCAACCTGGGGGCCGTCATAGGCTCCGATCCGGTAGGCAGCCTCGTGATCAGCATGTTCTCGATAGCCGTTGGGCAGCAGCAATCTGGTGATCCGCAACTCTCGCATGATCTGTAGGCTGCGCGGAAAAGTGCCTTCCTTTCCCCAGGGCATCAGCCAGCCTATGTTTGGCAGGAGACTGAAATCTGGATAGTCGAACCTTATGATGTTATTGGCGGAGATGCCTAGGACTTGGTAGGCCCTCACGGTTTCATCTTTTCTGCGCTCAACTATGTTTTCCTTCTCCTCAGGAGTGCTATAACCGGCACATCCGTTGCAGAGGATGAAAGGGTAGACTTCTGCCTCGTTGGCCAAGGCGGCCAGCATGGCGTAGCCAGCCCCTAAAAGGCCGTCATCGTCGTGGGGACAGATAACCGCCACACGCTCGTTACCAGCCTCCCAACCAGGAAAAAGGAGATCGATTTGATCGCTCTTTAGACCGGCGGGAAGGTTGTAGTGAGAAAAATCGCCTCTATCGTGCATCCGCTACACCTCCTGATTTCGTCGAATCTCGCCAAGGCGGGACCCATCTGGACCTCGCAAGCAAGACCGTCCTATCTATGTCTCTCCTAATCTTCCATCTCTTCGAATTCTTCCACCAAGATTGGCGGCGTCCATTCCTCGGGGACCCTCTCATCGGTGTCCATCTCTACCTTAACGTGCAAGGGGTTAGACAATATCTGGTGATACTCTTCGATGAAGTCGAAACGATCTTCATCGCTCTCTCCCAACCTGAAGGGCATAAGAGCCATCTTCTCATAATAGGTACTGCCCCCTGGAACCCGGACCATCCGTTGGGGATTGTTACCCATGAATGTGTAAACCAATGCCCTGCACCAGTAGACCCAGGGGCCCCAGTTAAGGTACATATAAGGCTGCTCGATACATACCAACCCCCCTCCTCGCCGCATGTTGCTCTCTTCGAGGTTGATGGCGCCAAAGGCAGCCTTGCACTCTCGGTTGTATAGGGCTAGCCAGGGTGTGTTCGACGCCATCTCTAGGGCTCGCGTAGGGTGCCGAGGACGTTCCTTGCAGACAAAGCTCTCGACCTCACCCGTTAGTTTCTTCCAGGCGAATTCCCGCACAACATTGTGGTTCAGGACGATCTCCCCATTTCTCAGGGCTTGAACGGTGATATCCTCCAGCAGATCGGTTACGGTGGTAACCATCACGTAAGGGCTATAGGAGTAGAAGACGTAGGTTACCGAGACCTTTACCTCCGGATAGTGAGGCAGGGCACCCCAGCGTTTGGTCATGAAGAAAATGGGCCCTTTTTCCTTAGCATAGCCAGGCGGGGGATCCCAATCTGAAGCGTGAATCCAAGTGCGGGGCGGGGCGTATACCCCGGGGTTCCAATGCAAGGCTCCGTTGGTTTCCAGATGGTGGTCGAACTTCTCATTCACCCCCATCTTCAAGAAGAACTCGTCGATGGCTCCACTCTTAGCGTGAAGCGTGGCCCGGTAATAAGAGTTCTCTACGTTGAAGCCCAACCCCTCGCCCTCAATCCGTAGGTCCGAGGCGTAGGTGGGCCGCTCAGCGGCGCGGTTACCGTAGAAGACCAGATAGAGTGAGGAGGATCTTGCCGGCACATCCGCGAAGAAGGCCACTTTGCAGGTGGTCGTAGGCTGACAATGTATATCCGCTCGATCGCTCCAAGTGGAGACTTCGTACACCTGGCTTGGCACCTCGGTATGACGACCCGTCTCCGGATCAACGGACACCACCCGGATCTCTCTCGGGGGGTCTGTCAGACGATCAGCATAGAGCCCCAAAGTCAGATGCACCGGTTCGCGGTTGCGTCTTAACCCGGCGCTTTCGGTGAGGACCACGCTGGCATAGTGTTTCCAAGCGGGGTCCCAGTACCCCCCGTAGGTTGGGGCAGGAGCGGTACCGACCAAGTGAAGTTCGCTCCCCTCATCGGTGGCAACCGCCTCAAGCTCCAAGCGATTGGTGGAACCATTCTCCCAGTCAGCCCTGGCGACGAGAGTCGACTTCCCTTGGCCTTGGATCGTCTTTCGCGTCGCTAGCCGTCCGTTGTTGTAAACCGCGAAGTCGCGCACGCGCTTGCCGTTGACTAGAACCCTCTCTACCTTGTACTCCTTGAAGGTGCCTGTGACAAAGGAGGCTTTGAGGTGATAGTAGGGGTGCTCAGGGGTAGGGAAAGAGTAGACCATCTCTTGGACAGTAAGATCAATATCATTTTCCTCCATCTTCTCCTCTCCTTTTGAACGGGTGGCTGATTCCACAACTCTATCGACTTACCGTCAGGACGGTCGACAGCCCCGCTCGTGCTGCAAACTCGATAAGAACTGTCTCGCGGTAGACGGGCAGCATATATTGACACGGTCTCGCCACGGTGGTTTTCAGTAGGAACTCTATTAGGGCCAGGTTTCCACTCAGGGGCGCGAGTTATTGGACCCCGCCCGCCACCAACCCCCTCACCATGTATCGCCACACGGGAACCACTAAGAGCAAGGTGGGAATTATCCCGATGGCGATGCTGGCGCTGGTCAGTCCCCAGGTAACATCGGGGTTCCAGGAGACCGTGCTTAGGATAACGGGCAACGTTCGGGTCTTTATGGATTGGGTTATGAGGAGGCCGAATAGGAACTCGCTGTAGGAGAGCATGAAGGCGAAGAGGCCCGTGCCGATAAGGCTGGGAAGGGCAAGGGGAACTACGATCCTGACGAGGGTTTGGAAGGGGCCACATCCATCCAACCGAGCCGCTTCTTCGATCTCCTCCGGGATCGCTCGGAAATAGAGGGTGAGGATAAGTATGGTGAAGGGCAAGGTGAGCACCGAATAGATGGCGATGAGCGCCCAATGGGTATCGATCAAGCCCAACCTCTGAACGATGAGATAGTAAGGTATCGCCAACGCCACGGTGGGTATCAGCCTACTCATAGTGATGAAGAAGAAGATGGGGGTCTTGGCCGCAAACCTCAATCTGGCGAAGGGGTAAGCCGCCAGAGAGCCCAGTAGGCAGTTGACAAGCATCACCGCAGAAGCAACTATAAGGCTGTTGAGAATAGCCCGGGGTACAAAACGCACCTCTTGAGAGATCATCCTGCGCAACGTTCCGGTAGCCACAGCGCCGCGGGGGACCTCACCGGTGAAGATGTATTTATAATTGGCATCCATTAGTCCGTGTTGAAACCAGTCCGGCGGGAAGGAGAGGATCGAGGCCTCAGGCAAGACGCTGGAGAGGAATACCCAGGCCAGGGGAGCCAATATGAATATGGCCAATAGTACAGCCCCCAGGTAGGTGACGAGTTTGATTCCCCACCCTCTCATCATCCCTCTTCACCTCCAATGAGCGCTCCCTTGGGGATGAACTGTAGGATGGCCAGGATCATGACCAAAGAGACCACAGCCAAAATAACCGCTAGAGCGGCTCCGTTCCCGAAGTTGAGCATCTTGAACGATTCCGCCCAGGTGAAATAACTGATAAAAATAGTAGCGGTACCCGGCCCCCCTCCCGTCAAGGCGTAGGTGAGGTCGAAGGCGGTCAGCCCCATCAAGGTCTCGAAGATGACTACGATGGCCACCATGGCCCTGATGCCGGGCAGGGTGACGTAGAAGAAGCGCTGCAGGAGACCCGCCCCGTCAATGGCCGCGGCTTCATAGAGTTCTTCGTTGATCGCCTGCATGGCGGCCAGTATCAGCACTGTGGCGAAGGGAAATTGAGTCCAAACCTGGACGGTGATGACCACCAACTTGGCCAAACTCGGCGTGGTCAACCACCCGATATACTTGGGGATGATGCCTGCCATGTATAGTAGCGCGTTGAGCGCACCCCAACCGCTATTGAAGAATCCCCTCCAAATCACACCGCTGATGGCGATGGGGATGGCCCAGGGAAGCAAGACCAGGGCCTTCAAAGCGACATCTCCGAAGAAGCGTCGGTTAAGGAGGGAGGCCGTCAACAGACCTAAGACCACGGTGATGGGAACCGCAGCGGCAGTGAAGATCAGCGTGTTCCTCACCGCGCGGAGGAAATATATACTGGTGAGCACCGCCTTGTAGTTCTTGAGGCCAGCGAATGCTGGGGGGAGGAGGGGTGACACCACTCGGATACTGGACCAGAGGGCATAGATATAGGGGTAAAGGGTGAAGGCAGCCACCAATAAGACCACTGGGGCGATCATCCAATAGGCGCTAAACGTAACGCTACCCGTTATCCTTCTTATACGCCCTCTTACCGTCACAACGATTTAGCCTTCCCTTTCGACTGCCCTCATCATCGACTTTCCCATTATACAACTGTCACTGGGTCGAGTCAACGCTGCTACCTGAGATTGAAATGGTAGCAGCGTTGACCCACAGAAACGAGTAACTTAGGGGCTAGGCGTACTGCTCCTTCAGCTCCTTGGCCCTATTGGCCATGCTCTCGATGGCCTCCTCCACGGCGATCTCCCCCGCCGCGGCCGAGACGATCTGCATGCGAGCGAACTCG
>JAUVHF010000184.1 GCA_030593425.1 Anaerolineales bacterium | reverse complement strand
GGCTACCATTTCTATGCCTGCCAGGCCCCATGCACTGGCGGTCAACTCTCGCAACAATCGGATCTATATCGTTGCTGCGGCAGAGAACAAACTCTACGTTTTCGATGGCGAGACCAATCAACTGGTAGGAGATGTATCAGTGGGCCAGCAGGATGCGACGGAGGGAGGCCAAGGAATAGCGATTCGGAGCGATCGGATATATGTGAGCGACTACGCGGATGGCACCCTCACCATCTTAGACGATTCCGCTTGCCAGTAACCGTTTGACATGCTTCTAGAGCAAAAAGGGCGCCTCTCCTGCACAAGAGACGCCCGAACTTTTCGGTCTCTGTTGCTATTTGCCAGGCACCAGTCTTACGAATCTCCTCTTGCCGACTTGGAGGATGATCTCCCGCTCGACCGTGACCATATGATTCACGTCCTCTATTCGCTCTCCATCCAGCCGGACCCCACCCTGCTGTATGAGGCGGCGGGCTTCGCTTTTGCTCGTCGCCAGGCCGACATCTACTAGCACATCGACGAGGCGTTTCGCGAGAAGCGCGTCTATTGAGTGGGATACGATCTTTGAAGGTAGTTCCCTCTCCCGGAAGATGCGGATGAACTCTCTTTCTGCCTCTTGCGCCGCTTGAGCGCCGTGGAATTGGGTGACGATCTCCCGACCCAAGCGCATCTTCAGGTCGCGGGGGTTGACTGTTCCCTCCTCCAAGGCGCGGGACATCTCCTCTATCTCCCCATCGGGGAGGTCGGTGGTGAGGGTGAAGTAGGTGATGAGCATCTCGTCGGTGATGGACATGACCTTGCCGTACATCTTGTCAGGCGGGTCGACGAAGTTGATGGTATTGTCGAAGGTCTTGCCCATCTTGCGCCCATCGGTGCCTGGCAGAAGCGGCACGAGGAAAACATCTTGGGGCGGCTGCCCCATCATCTTTTGGAGTTCGCGGCCGGCCAGGTTGTTGAACTTCTGGTCCGTGCCCCCGAACTCCACGTCTGCTTCGATGGCCACCGAATCGTACGCCTGAAGGAGGGGGTACATCAACTCCATGATGGTCAGAGGGAGCCCCTCCTCGTACCGCTTGCGGAAGGTCTCATGGGCCATCAGTTGCCCGAGGGTGAAGCGGCTGGCTAGGTTGAAGACATCGGCCAGGGTAAACCCCTCGTACCACTCGCTCTGCCAACGCACCTCCGTGCCTTCCTGGTCCACGATCATGAAGAACTGCTCCATGTAGGTCTGGGCGTTGGCCTTGACCTCCTCCGGGGTGAGCAGGGTGCGGGTCTCGTCCCTGCCGCTGGGGTCGCCGATCTGGCCCGTCCAATCGCCTACTACCAGGACCACCTGGTGGCCCAGGTCTTGGAGTTGGCGGAGTTTGCGCAACACCACCCCGTGGCCGATATGCAAGTCGGGCCTGGAGGGGTCGAAGCCTAACTTCAGGCGGAGTTTCCGCCCCGAGGCCAGTTTCTCTCGAAACTCCTCCTCGACAATGATCTCGGCCACGCCTCTGGTTAGGATGTGCTCTAGGTCTGGCCTCTTTTGGCTCATGGGAATCCTCGCTACAGAAAAGGCCTGGGGCAAGTATATCACAGGCTAGGAGAGAGGGCAATGTAGACAAAGCCCCGCTCCCGCAACGAGGACTTCGTGAACAAGTCTGGTTGCAGGCGGGTTGCCTTTGGAGTAGAATTGCCAAGCGGCGAGAGGCGGCAATTTGAACGGCAAGGAGAAAGGTCAGAGGGTGCGCTATTTGCCTTGGAAGTGCATGGTTGTGGTCTCCCTTCTTCTCCTAGTCCTGGCCGCTTGTAGTGTCCCCAAGAATGTCACCATCGAGGTAGATGGTAAGAGTCAAGTGGTAGAGACGGAAGCGGAGAGGGTGCGCCAGGTGCTGAGTGAGGTCGAGGTGGCCTTGGGAGACCTAGACAGGGTGGAGCCTGACCTCTGGGAGAGCGTACAAGAGGGCCTGGAGATCCGCGTGATCCGGGTGCAGGAGGAGAGGGAGGTCGAGGTTCAAAAGATCCCCTTCGAGAGGCGGGTGATAGAGGATGAAACCTTGGAGGTAGGGGAGAGCCGACTAGTGCAGGAGGGGGCAGAGGGAGAGGAGGAGGTCGTATATCTTGTAACCTCTGAGGATGGCGAGGAGGTGACTCGGAAGGTGGTGGCTAGGAGGGTCGTCCTGGAGCCGGTGCCTGAGGTGAAACTGGTGGGGGCCAAGGGGCTTCTTCCCTCCATCCCCGTCAGCGGCACCATCGCCTACATTTCCTACGGGAACGCTTGGGTGATGCGCCATGAGAGCGGGCAGAAGCGACCGTTGACGGTGAGTGGCGACTTGGATGGGCGGGTCTTCGCCCTCTCTCCCGATGGAACTAGGCTTCTCTTCAACCGCACTACTGGATCGGCCTTGAACAGCCTGTGGATGGTGAGCACGGTGGTGGTGGGCGATGAGCCGCGGCCGTTGGGGATCGAAGGGGTGCGATACGCTGAGTGGTCTTCCGACGGTAATAAGATCGCCTACTCCACCGCCGAAAAGACGGAAGGCGCTCCGGGTTGGAAAGCCAGGAATGATCTCTGGATCGCCTCACTAGAAGGCGAGAAAGAGGAGGTGCTGCCTCCTTCCTCGGGAGGGATCTATGGCTGGTGGGGGACGAACTTCGCCTGGTCTCCCGAGGGGAGCCTCTTCGCCTATGCCGATGCCGACGAGGTGGGAGTGATCGATGCCTCTACCGGAGATCGTTCGCTCCTCCTTTCCTTCGCTCCCTACTATACCTACGCCGAATGGGTTTGGGTGCCCACCCTCTCCTGGTCGCCCGATAGTCTCTTCTTGGTCACCACGGCTCACCATATCTCAGATGAAGAGAGGTTCGATCTTTGGGTCTTAGGGGTGGATGGGAAGGTGCAAGTCAGGCTGGTTCCGGAGGTGGGGATCTGGACGTCGTCCCGTTGGTCCTCGGGCGATTCTATCCTATTCGGTCAGGCGGAGAGCCCTGACCGTTCTCAGGAGAGCAGATACCTCCTCCATGCCGTGGACCGAGATGGCAGCAATGAAGAGAGGCTGTTCCCGCCTGAAGGCGAAGAGGGGTTGGTGGTAGAGGAACTGGTCCCCTGGGTTTGGTCGCCTTGGGGCGGGGAAATAATCGTGGTGAAGGAAGGAAACCTTCATCTTCTCGACCTTGAGAGCGGCTCCTGGAAGCAGTTAACCATCGACGGTGGAGCCAGCCAGCCTCGCTGGGCAAGGCAGTAGAATTATGGAGGTTAGACGAAGCCAACCGCTTTTGATTCTCGTGGGAGTCATCTTCTACCTCGTTTGCCTCGCTTTTTTGGGTTGGCTGGGCTTGAAGGTGATCGGTTCCCATCGTTATCTCCATCAGGGGGTCGTCTATGGCGAGCCCCCGAATATACCGCTGGCCTCCCTTTACCCTTTGGGGGTAAACGCTTCTTTGGAGCGG
>JAUVHF010000161.1 GCA_030593425.1 Anaerolineales bacterium | reverse complement strand
CTCCCAGTCGGCGGCGTTGGTATGGGGGGTAACGCCCAGCGCCTCGGCCACCATGGTGGCGGTGGGCTTTACGGCGTAGGGCTTCGACTCGCTCCCTACCCAGACGGCTCCGATCTCTTGGGGGTCGATGGTGGCCCGCTTCAAGGCGTTCCTGGCGGCCTCGATGGCCATAGTGGCGGTGTCCTCGTCTAGGCCGGGGACCGATTTCTCCTCCAAGTGTATACTATCTATGCCCTTCCAGACACGGAGGATCTCGTCTGCCTTGATCCTATAACGGGGGATATAGGCTCCGTAACCTATGATTCCCACCTCTCTATTGGGTTTCATACCCCGCACCTCCCTTCCGCCATCTCTTTGAGTATCTCTTGGGCCCTATCGGGCCTGATCACCCTCTCTTCCACCATCTGGTCCACTACTTGGTCTATGTATTCTTCGGGCACCCCCACGGAGAGGGCTACTTTACGAGCGTGAAGGGCCATGTGGCCTCGCTGAATCCCCTCTGTGGCCAAGGCCCTGAGAGCGGCCAGGTTCTGGGCTAAGCCTACCGCAGCCATCACCCGGCCCAACTCGCGGGCTGACTTTACGCCCAATATCTTTAGCGCCACCTTCGCCGTGGGGTTGGCCCTTGTGGCCCCGCCCACGATGCCCACGGAGAGGGGCAACTCGATGCTACCCAGAAGGTTGCCCCTCTCATCCTTATGCCAACTGGTGAGGGGGCTGTAACGGCCGTTTCGGGCTGCGTAGGCGTGGGCTCCGGCCTCGATGGCCCGCCAGTCGTTCCCCGTAGCCAAGGCCACACCATCGATGCCGTTCATGATCCCTTTGTTATGGGTGGCCGCGCGGTAGGGGTCCGCTTGGGCGAGGGCGTGGGCCTTAAGGATGCGCTCCACCACCTCTTTTCCCTCGAAACCGTCAAATGTCAGGGCCTCCTGGGGAACGGTGGCCTGGGCTCTAGCCAGCCGCCTATCGGCCAAATTAGAGATGATCCGTAGGTTGACTCGGCCGCCGGTTATCTCCTCTACTAGGGGGGCGATGGCCTCCAAGGTGGTATTGATAACATTGGCCCCCATGGCATCGCGAACATCGTAAACCAGATGGAGGACGAGCATGGGCCCCCTGGGGCTATCTATGACCCGCGGCTCTATATCCTGGGCTCCTCCCCCCAGACCCACGATGACGGGATCAACCTTGTTGGCCTCTTCTAAGAGCCTCCCCTTGGCATCCAGTAGCCGTTCCACGGCCTCATAGGGGTCGGCCAGGTCTAGCACCTGTATCTGGCCTATCATCAGGGGAGGGGTGGCCTCGGTAGTGAAGCCTCCTCCCTCCCTCACCAATTTGGCCCCGTGGCTGGCTCCGGCCACCACGGAGGACTCCTCGATGGCCATAGGGACCAGGTAATCTCTGCCGTCGATGAGGAAGTTGGTGGCTATGGCCAGGGGCAGGCTGCAAGTCCCCACCACGTTCTCGCTCATCCGGTCCGCCTGGGCGGAGGTGAGACTCTTGGCCCCCCTTAGGATATCTATCTCCTCATCGGTCAGGTTTGTCCGAGTCTGGACCTCCCTAAGGCGCTCCTCCAGGCTCAGTTTATAGAACTCTGGGATGCGGGACAGGTAAAACCCTCCCTTTTTTCTCATAAAAACACCTGCGGGCAGCAGGCGCTAGATCAACCACAACTATATCACACTTGGACTGTCAAAAACTATCAAGTTTGGGGGAAAGGGGTAGTGCGAAGGGGCTAAAAGAGAGGGTCGGGTGAGAAAAGAGACAGGTGATGGTGGTGATGACAACGTAAAGGGCGCTTGCCTAAAACCGAGGGATGCTTATCAGCCAAAGAGGTTCTGTAGCACGGGCTGCAGTTCGTTGAGTACTCGTTGGAAAGGGGGCACTCCAGGCATCAAACGCTTAAGAGAGACTTCCCAATCCCTTTCATATTTGTCTAAGCGCTCAGGCTTGAAGAAATCAGCGACGCTTTTGAATACGATATCTTTGTGCGCGCATTTTCGATGGAAGATCTGCTTTGCCTCCTGAGCATCAAGTTTTTCTGGATATCTGAGGAGAATATACCAGAGATCAAAGAAGTGGCGTGATCTTACCCGTTCCGGGGTGATAAGAGCTCTCAATTTCTCGCCTAGTATCTCCTCTAGTGGGTAGGTAGAGACAAGTACGCTACAGTCATCTGCATCTGAGTACGGGTGCTCCAGGCTAAGGAGGCTAGGAGAAAGGACGATTTCCTCAGAGCAATCGATATCTAGATTAAGACGGCGTCGACTCCGCTGTCGCCGAGGCCCGATGAAGTATAAGCGTCCCTTGTAGGCTTTGTAGATGGAAGATTCGTATGAATTCAAACGCCCTAGTGTGATGTCGATATTGCTTGCCTCTCTTGCTAAAGTGCAGGAAGAATCTATCACTTCTCTGAGATCATCTTCCGGCAACTCTGTTTTGGCTGTGAAATCCAGGTCTTCTGAATAGCGATATTCCGCATAGTTTGGGAAATAGATCTTGCGCAGAGCGGTTCCTCCTTTGAAGACAAGATTGTCTTTGAGCAGTTCATTTTGGAAGAATCCCCAGATTACCCAGGCAAGCACGTAGTCTATCTCGGTGGTTTCCAGAGTTACGTGAGCCTCTGCTGCTCTCCGCTTAAGTTCATCCAGGCTAATCACCTAATGCTCTCTCCATGCCAATAGATCTTCTCGATTCAAGTTGACCAGCAGATTCCAGCGGGTGTTGTAGGAGCCGGTCTTTCCCATAGTGGGATCGAGCCGGCCATAGCCGGAAGATATCTTAGAATGCCAGAGGCTGATATGCTCTCCGATGGGCAACTCCAATACTTCGGTCAAGTAGCCCAACCGCTTGAAGATGGTCCTATTGCCCATGCGCTCGGCGTACTCGGTAAGTGTATCCCACTCCAAGGTCTTTTCCTCATATCCATACCATAGGCCCTTGATGGCTTCAGCAATGCCTCCGCAGTATTGGGGAAGATCGAGACAATCGACGAGCGTCTTCTCTCTCGAGGCTATATTGACTTGCTTGTCCTCAATCCACTCTGTGGTGAAGCCAAAGAACCTCTTCTTAGCAAGCCAAATAAACTTGTAGGTCAAACCAGCTATTTCGATAGGGCGCTTATTCTTGGTGGTAGCGACGAAGATGGTTCTTGCAACCTGCTCGGTGTATCCATAATAAATGAGAGTAGTCCAATAGCTGATATAGTATGGATCTACTAAGCTCGATGCGAGAATGAACTCGTGTTCAGTATAGGCGTCACTGAAGCCAGAAGCCCGAGGTAGTACCATGTACTTTCCTCTTTGTAGTCTCTTCAGCCAACGCCGCTCCACCAAATCGTGAAGGAGATCGCGTACATTTTGCGGTTCAGTATCTAGTATTTCGACTGCATCTTGAATTGTAAATGTAGTTTGGCCCCTCTTACCAAGAGTGATCATTAGCTTGGCACTAGTGGGGCCTAGGGTCTTCATGCTCATAGTGTTACATTCTCCTTTAATATAATAGGCCCACAACCCATTATATTAAAGGAGAATATATTAGTCAAGCCAGCCACGATTGTCTATTGAAGGCCAAGGCTGGTATTTGACTTCTCCTATCGGCGTTGATTCATCCACCGCTTGTGCTACAACCTTCGCCGTCTAGCCATCCTCCGTTGCTGCTACCGCCGTCGCCACCATTACCACGTCCTCTTAGGTGGTGGTGATGATGCTGCTGGCGGCGGCGATGGTAGTGGTGGTGGTCAACCTCACCTATTCCTCAAACCTCACTATCCTGGCAAAACTCTCCGCCTTAAGGGACGCTCCCCCCACCAGAGCCCCGTCGATGTCGGGCTCTCGCATGAGGTCGTCCACGTTGTCCGGCTTGACGCTCCCGCCGTAGATGATGCGCGTGGCTTCTGCCGTCTCCTGGCCATAGAGCCCTTTGAGGATGTCGCGGATGGTCTGGTGCATGGTCTGGGCCTGTTCCGGGGTGGCTGTGCGGCCCGTGCCGATGGCCCAGACCGGCTCATAGGCGATGACTACCTCTTTCATCCCTTTCCCTGTGACCCCGGCCAGGCACTCCCGCACCTGCCTTGTTGCCACCGCCACCTCCTGGCCCGCCTCCCGCTGCTCTAGCGTCTCCCCCAC
>JAUVHF010000034.1 GCA_030593425.1 Anaerolineales bacterium | reverse complement strand
GAGGAGCAAAGAGAGCGAATAGTCAAAATCTAATTCCCTATGGTCCCGAAGGGGGTATAGATACGGACCAGGGAACTCTCTCTGGTCCGTATCTTTGTAGAGCCTCTACCGAGGCCTACCGGAGTACAGGCCCTCTGGGCACGGGCCCTCATTTCGGCCGGCGGGTCCATCGTTTCCATCCGCTTTGCGCCCATCTTCCCCCCTTTCCTCCCTATCCTCTTTTGGCTGGCCTGGGGTCCTAACTCCTAGCTACTAGGTCTTGCGATTGGGGACGCGGGGGCTCCAGACAACGCATCTCATACAAGATGTCCTCCGAATCCACAGACCTATACGTAACTAACCTCCGGTCCATAGCAAAGCAAATCACGAAGATGACCAGCCCCAAAACTGCAAGGACGCCCCAAACGCCTACAGGCAATCTAGACACAGGTGGCGATACGCACAGGTACGTGATTGCGGTAATCGCCCCAGGCATCGCTATCCCCAGGAAGCAAAACGCTGCGTCGCGGAAGTAGCCATTTCGTGGGGTGATACGCTCGACGAGTCTTTGAATTCTATCCCAGTCTATCCATCTAATTTCGAAACGATCCTCTTGTTCGGGCGCGAGAGTAGTAAGGGTCACTGTTCGCTGAGAGTCGACTTGCATCTGCCCCTTGGAAGAAGACTCTTTAGCCATCTTCGTCCTCCGCTTCCTGGGGGCGCTCAACCACATCCAATGCAATTGCGTTGAACAACAGGGTGTGCCCGCAGAAATTGCACATCACAGATACGAATGGGAGGAGTTTAGTCCGGGCCATCATAGGGCCACCGTGGTACTCTCTGGCTTCCCAGGCTTGGGCCAGAATGTTCCAGTTGTTGTGTCCGCATACTGGACAGACTGTCGGTACTTTCCATTTCTCTTTGAGCCAAGCAACAACCTTCTCACGGTCGACTTCCATAGCAGACCTCCTCCTGGGATAACCTACTGACTCTTGAAATGCTCCCACCTACTCAGAATATACCAGAAATCGTCCGTCAGGGGAATAGCCAAACCTTAAAGTTTCCCCCGAATCCGTTTAGGCGTAACTAGGACTATTGGTGGGGCTTCACATTTGTAGGGACCTATGATATCCTCTTTTTGCGTAAAGAGTATAGTTATAGTAGATATTCCTATCAACCTATGAGAGACAACCCCAGAACTTCGAGGAACTCCTGGGGATGCAGGGGGTGGGGCCCAAGACCATAAGGGGCCTCAGTCTCATCTCCGAACTTCTCTACGGGGCCCGGCCCAGTTTCAATGATCCTGTCCGCTTCAGTTTCACCCACGGCGGAAAGGATGGCCACCCCTATCCTGTGGACCGGGCCCAATACGACCGCACCATTGAGATCTTGGAGAAGGCAACCCGAAGGGCTAAGGTTGGCGATCGAGAGAGGCTAGCAGCCCTGAGGAGGTTGGCTTCGTGGGAGGCAAGAACGAGGCCCGCGATCCACTATTGAAAAGGTGGGGAGATGGTTGAAGGGTACGAGAAGGCGACCGCCAGCACCCTCAAAGCCTACCTAGAGGTCACCAAGCCACCCTCGGTGGCGCTGTTGGTATTCACCGCTTTGGGCGGGATGGTGGTAGCCGCTGGAGGGCAGGCTATCCCTCCCAGCCTCCTCCTGCAAGCGCTCTTGGCGGCCACCCTGGGCTGCGCGGGAGCCAACGCCATCACCTGCTATATCGACAGGGATATGGATTCAATCATGGAGAGGACTAAGAGGCGCCCCCTACCCACCAGGAGGATAGACCCTCCAGAGAGGGCCCTCTACTGGGGGGTGGCCTTGGCCGTCGCCTCCTTCATCCTGGCCTGGCTGATCAACCCCCTCTCCTTCCTCTGTGCCGCCTTCGGCTTTTTCGACAACGTCCTGATCTACAGCCTCCTCATGAAGAGGAGGAGCCCCCTCAACGTGATATGGGGAGGGTTCAGCGGCGGCATCCCCGCCCTCTTCGGCTGGGCGGCCGTCAAGGGTAGCCTCAGCCTTGCAGCCTTCCTGATCGCCGCCCTGGTAGTCCTATGGATACCGAGCCACATCTGGAGCCTGGCCCTCTTCTGGAGCGAAGATTATAAGAAGGTTAAGGTGCCCATGCTCCCCGCGGTATTCACCTTGAAGAGCACGCTCCGCTGCCTGCTGACCACCGTCCTCCTTCTCTACCTCTTCTCCATCGCCTTGGGCTTCGTGGGAGGGTTGGGGGCCATTTACTTGACCACCGCCCTGGTGGCAGGTTTGGCCATGGTGGTGGGCAACCTCAATATGTTCATAAGGCCTACCCGAAAGAAAGCCTGGGTAATGTTCAAGATGTCAGGGCCTTACCTCCTCATCCTCTTCGTCAGCATGATGTTAGATCTCCTCCTCAAGTAGCCCAGGCCTAACAAGAACTAAGGGCTCCAGCTATATGGAGCCCTGTCTCTCATTCCAGACAAGGAACGCGAAGATCAGGCTGACCCTTCTTTCCCCTCCTGCTCGCTGAGATCCCACAGCCTTTCCTTAAGGGAGATGAGTTCCTTTAGAAGTTTCGATCTCTCCCATTCATAATCCTCTATTGCCAAGCCGGTCAACATGAGGGATTTGGCTTGCAATTCCTGTTGCAGATCTTCTATCACCTGGGTGGTATCGTTCATGGGCCACACCTCCTGCCCCTGCCAATCGATCCCCACCTTATGCCGCTACCCTGAAGTCAGGATTGCAGATGAAGGCAGGGCCCGCCATCCTTTGCGGGTGGTCCTCCTTGCTTCTAGCCAGCCAGCGTCCGCTTGGCGGCGGTCACCGTGTTCTTGAGAAGCATGGTGATGGTCATGGGGCCCACGCCCCCTGGCGAGGGGCTGATGGCGCCAGCAACCTCTTTCACCTCGTCAAAGGCGACATCGCCCACCCAGCGATAACCCTTCTCTGTCGTTGGGTCATCTACCTTGTTGGAACCGACATCGATGACGTAGGCGCCGGGTTTGACCCAGTCGGCCTTGACCATCTCCGGCCGGCCGACGGCCGCGATGAGGATATCCGCTTTGCGGCAGACAGCGGGCAGGTCCTTGGTCCGTGAATGGCAGATGGTCACCGTGGCGTTGGCGTGCAGGAGGAGCATAGCCACGGGTAAGCCCACGATGTTGCTTCGACCCAAGACCACCGCCTCGGCGCCCTCGATCTGGGCACCGGCCCTTTCCAAAAGCACCATGCAGCCGTGAGGGGTGCAAGGTACAAAGAGGGGCTCTCGGCCCTTCATCGCTAAGCGACCGATGTTGATGGGATGAAACCCATCCACGTCCTTCTCCAAGGCCACGGAGCCCAATATAGCCTCCTCGTCCAAATGCCTGGGTAGGGGCAACTGCACCAGGATACCATGGACGGTAGGGTCGGCGCTCAGGTCGCGGATCAACCCCTCCACCTCCTCCTGAGTAGCCTCCTCGGGTAGGTGGTGTCCGAAGGAGAGGATGCCGGCTTTCTCGCAGGCGCGTCTCTTCATGCGGACATACGACTGGCTGGCCGGCTTCTCGCCCACCAGGACGGTGGCTAGTCCCGGCGTGATCCCATGCTCCGCCTTCAGTTGCTCCACCTCCGCGGCGATCTCCTGGCGCATCTCCTTGGCTATCGCCCGGCCATCGATAATCTTGGCGCTCATCTATAACTCCTCCTTCACTTCTCTAAGGTTTCTAGACCAAGAGCCCTCTATCCCGCAACACACCTCGAGGATCCACCAGATGCTTCTCCAGAGCCAGCCTCTTGATCCCCATACTGAGGCCCACGAGTTGGGTGATATAGAGGATAGGCATCTGGAACTCCAAGCCCATCTGCCCTTGCCGAAAATCTAAATTGGTATGGCAGAGGGGACAGGCCACGGCCACTAAATCGGCCCCTACGGCCTTCGCATCCCCTAAGATCTTGGCTGAAAGTTCAAGAGCCAACTCTGTCCTAGAGAGGGAGAGGGTGGCGCCGCAACAGTCCGTCTTATATGACCAATCGAGACTGGTGGCGCCCAAAGCCTCCACCAGATGGTCCATAACCATGGGGTACTCCGACTCCTGGGTTGCCTGGGGAGGAAGGCGCATGAGGCAGCCGTAGTAACTCACCACCTTCAGCCCCTCGAGGGGCACCTTCACCCTCCCTGATATCTCATCCCGCCATTCCTCAAGAAGTTGGAGGATATGCTTAACCTCTACCGATCCTCGAAAGTCATAACCCCTCTCCTGATCTAACCGCTCCTTCAGTTGTGGCTCCTGCCTCATATCCCACAAGGCAGACCTAAAGCGGGAGAAGCAGGAAGCGCAAGGGGCGACTACCTGGGAGAACCCCTCCCTCTCTATAAGAGCCAAGTTGTTCAAAGAAAGGCGTAACGCCAGCAGATGATCGGTGCTGTGAGCCGGGGTACTTCCGCAACAGGTCCATCCCTTGGGTTCCACCAACTCTATCCCCAACTCACTGAAGACCGCTCGCGTCGAGATATCGAACTCCGAGGAGACGGAGTGTAAGGAACAGCCAGGGTAATAGGCTACCTGATCGGGCTTCGCTCTAGGAGCCACACGGCGGGGTTGGCGGACGAAGCGAGGCATAACTCCCAGTTTCCCCTTCCGCAGGAGTTCGAGACCCAGGGAGAGATCTTTGAAAGGCTGGCCGGTACGGAGGTTAAGTTCCCCCAGCAGGCTCAGTTCGTAGGAGCGCCCCAGAAACTTCACCCCTCGTAGGAAGGCTCTATTGAAGAGGGCTACCTCCGGAACTTGGGGCTTGATCCCCTGCTCCAAGGCTACCATCTTCAACCGATCCATGATTCGAGCCACGTCCAGCCCCTCAGGGCAACGGGTGGTGCAGGTTTGGCAGCAAGCGCAGAGCCAGATAGTGGCCGAGGAAAGGGCCAACTCCTCTCGCCCCAACTGGAGGGCCCGCATGATCCGATGGGGTTCCAAGTCGAAATGCGTAGATAAAGGACAGCCGCTGGTGCACTTCTTGCACTGGTAGCATAAGTAGATGTTGTTACCCGTCTCCTCCTCTATCAGTTGAGCCAAGGTGAGATGTTTTGTTATCGCCATCTGTCTCCCTTCACTGAGGTGGAAGCGGGTTCTCCTTTCCTCAACCTCTGCCAGATATCTCGAGCCTCCTCCACCACTTTTGGCGCAGCGCCGAAGACCGCCATCCCCTTGAGATCGGCCTCGATCACCTTCGGGTCGGCGGAGAGGTAACCCAAGAGAGGAAGTCCAGGGCTGTTCCTATCGATGAACCCTCGATCCTCCTCATGGCGAACCTTGTTGCCCACCAGGTAGAGTCGTGGAACGCCTAGATCCGAAGCCAAATCCCGGATCAATCGAGCGGTCTGGAGACTTCGCCGTCCAGGCTCCACTACGATGAGGAAAGCGTCCACCGCTTTGGCCGTCCCCCTCCCCAGATGCTCCACTCCGGCCTCCATATCGAGGATCACCACCTCCGAGCGGTCCAATAAGAGATGAGCCATCAGGCTTTTAAGAAGCGCGTTCTCGGGACAGAGGCAGCCGCTCCCCCCCTTCTTGAGGCCACCCATCTGAAGAAGCCTGATGCCCCGATGGACAACGCTGAAGCGATCGGGGATATCATCGACTCGAGGGTTCAGGGTGAAGAAGCCACCCATCGTGCCCGGCTTGGCACCCGTCCGCTCGGTGATGAGGTCTCCCATCTGGGCGATGGGCATGATTTCGGCCACCAGGTGGGGAGGAAAACCGAGGGCAGAAGCCAGGTTGGGACTAGGGTCAGCGTCGATAGCCAAGACCTTTTGCCCCTCCTGAGCATATATATGTGCCAAGAGACTAGCCAGGGTGGTCTTGCCCACTCCCCCTTTGCCCGTGATCGCTATCCTCACTATAAGCCTCGCTCCAGGATATCTTGCAGTCGCTGGATCTGGTCAGGCTCCAGGGGAAGGAGCGCCACTTTCCTTTGGGTCTCAGCCCAGTTGTAGTCCACATGTCTGATAGCCAACTCCCCATCCTCCCAGAGGGCGTAGGTGGCGCTGGGGGTGCCATGGCGAGGCTGCCCTAGGCTGCCAGGGTTGACCAGATAGGTATCTTTCACCTTCCTTATAGCCGGGATATGGGTATGACCCAAGAATATGACATCCGCCTCGATGCCGGCCATCTCCTCCCGCAACTCCTCTTCCCTGGCCGTGGCCACATTAAGGTATTTGAAGAGATGATCCTTTGGGGAGGCATGGGCAAGATAGAAGCGGGCCCCACCTAGTTCGACCCTGGCCTCGAGTGGGAGGGCGGCCAGATAGGCCTTCTCAGACGAGCCCAGAAGGCGAGTACTATACTCCCGGGTGGCGATGGAGAGGTCGAGATACTCTTCCCCACACGCACAATCCATCCCCGTGACCAGGGCGTTATCGTGGTTCCCCCGCACGCCGTAGTGGACGTTCTTTCTAAGCCAGCGGACGGAGAGCAGGGGATCGGGGCCAAAATCGATCGCATCGCCCAGGAAGAGGATGGCGTCCGGCTTCCGCTCCGCGGTCTGCATGGTCAAAAGAGCCTCCCAATTGGCATGTAGATCAGAGAAGATAAGAACCCTCATCTCTATAACCCTGCCGCATCCAGGACAGTGGGCACATACTTCTCCCAACCCAAAGCCATAATATGCACCCCTTGACAGAGACCCTTCATCTCCCTAATCAGCCGGCCCGCTATCTCCACGCTCATCTCCGCCCTATCTTTCGCCTCCTCCATCTCGACGATGAGGTGATCTGGCACGTGGATACCGGCCACGTTCCGGTTCATGAAGCGAGCCATACCGGCGGACTTGAGGAGGATGATACCCACCATGACCGGCACGCCGAACCCCTCCACTTGCTTCATGAACGCCGCAAATCTCTCTGGCTCGTAGACCGCCTGGGTCTGGAAGAACCGGGCGCCCGCTTCGATCTTCTTCTCCATCTTGATGATCTGGGGCTCCAAGGGGTTAGCCCCCGGGTTGACCACCGCCCCCAGACAGAAAGTGGGGCTGCCCGCAATTTCCCTGCCCGCCAAATCGTACCCTTCCTGCAACCTAGATGCGGTCAAAAGAAGGGAGACGGAGTCGAGATCGAAGACCGGCTTGGCCCCCAGATGGTCTCCCAGGGAGACATAGTCTCCGGTGAGGCATAAGACATTTTCTATACCCAAAACATAGGCGCTCAAAAGGTCAGACTGTAAGGCAATGCGATTGCGGTCCCGGCAGGTGACCTGAAATACGGGCTCTATCCCCCTCCGTTTGAGGAGCGCGCTCACCGCCAGGGAACCAAGCCTCATCACCGAACTCTGCTGATCGGTGACATTAAAGGCGTCCACCCTCTCGCGCAAGAGTTCCACATCCTCCAGCATCCGCTCCACATCGACGCCCTTTGGTGGGCCAGCCTCGGTGGTGATGACGAACTTGCCATCGTTAAAGAGTTCCGAGAGTTTCATCCCCGGTTCGCTCCTCCTGTCGCTGTCCCAGACTCCAGAAAGCGGTGCCCCGTAGATCCTTGGGTGGCTGCATGCGGGCGAAGTCCTTGGGGAGGGATATCTCCCGCAACTTATGAAGCCGGTCCAGTTTCTTCAACCGCTCGTATATGAGTTGCCATCCGCACTCCCGCACCTCGGGTTCGAACTCGCACCTCCCATCCCTCGCGCCACCGCAGGGGCCGTTGATCAGGCTCTTGGTGCAGGCGGTGAGAGGGCAGATCCCTCCCGTCAGGTCTAGGAGACAGTCGCCACACTCTAGACACCTCTCACTGCCCCACCATTCGCCCCGCGAACCACCGAGGGAGATAGTATTGCAGGCCGGATGGGTCACCTTCCCCACCACCGATGAGGTAACCTGAACCCCGATACCACAACACATGGTCAAGATCGAATCTGCGGAGACGATCTGATCCTCAAAAGGGTAGAGCCCCGTCTTAACCAGACCCTTCTGACAGAGGAAATCCAAGGCCGCCCAGCCGGCGATCTCCTTTCCCGCCCCTTCTAGCGTCTCTTTCATGGCCAGAACCTCTTTCTCGCCGCCAGTCTGGCACGCCTCCGCACATCCACGACAGCCTAGTAGGAAGACCCTACCCTCCCCCTCTAAGGAGCGCAGGATCTCCTCTAGAGGCTTCTGCTCAGAAACCAACATATACAACCTCCGATGATATCAGGGCATATATAAAGACCGCTATGATTGTCCCTTCACCAGGAATTTGGCCACCCGAGCCAACAGTTCATCGGGGGTCACCGGCTTGTCCACATAGTCCTCGGCCTCCAACATGAGGCCATCGCTCACCGAATAGACCGTCTCCCCCATCCGCTCCGAAAGGCTGGTCAACATGATGATGGGGATCTTCGAAAGTTCGGGGTCCTCTTTGAGCGCCTTACAGACCTTGAAGCCATCCTGTTCTGGCATGATGATGTCTAGAATGATCAGGTCCGGCTTCTCCTCGTGTACCTTAGCCAGGGCCTCCGTCCCGTTGTAGGCCACCTCTACCTGGTAGGGTGCACTTTCCAGAACGATCTTCGTGGCCTCTACGAAATCCGGGTCATCGTCGACAAGCAGTATCTTCGTCACCTTTTTCCTCCGTCCTCAGAATCCTCCAACCCTGTGGAAAGAAACCTATGACTCCTCTCTTGCTTTCCCAAGGAGTTTGCTCACCCGGTGCAAGAGATCGGCTGGGGGGATCGGCTTCTCCACGTAATCCTGGACATCGAGAGCCAAACCGGTCTCCAACTCGTACCGTCGGCGACTGGCATCCTCCCGCACCGCGGTCAGGATCAAGATAGGCAACTTGGCATACTTGGGGTTCTCCCTCAGTTCTCGGACTACGGCGAAGCCGTCTTTCCGAGGCATGAGGAGGTCTAGGATCAAAAGATCCGGCACCCCCTCCCTGATCCTCTCCAGGCACTCCACCCCGTCCTTGGCTTCCACCACCTCATAGGGTTGAGTGGAAAGGATGGTAGTTATCGCCTCTCTGATATCCGGATCGTCATCGACTACCAATATTTTGGGTTGCCGTTCCATCATCCCCTCCCATCTAGCCAGGAAGCTAGACTATCGGCCTGGGTAGAAACCCCGCCCTCTCAGTGATGAGGGGAACGACCTCCTCCCAAGCCACAGCCATGATATGGATCCCGTGAACGCCGGGGATATCCCTTATCTGTTCGATGATCTCCAGGGCGATCTGCACCCCTTCCTCCTTGGCATCCTTGGCGTTCTCCATCCTATCGACCAACTCATCGGGGACCATTAGGCCAGAGACATAATCCCGCATATAGCGAGCCATACCGACCGACTTGATGGGTATGAGCCCCGCCAGGATACGGACCTTCTGGTCCAGCCCCTTATCTCGCACCATCTCCATCCACTTGGCGAACCGCTCCACATCGAAGACCGCTTGGGTTTGAATGAAATCCGCTCCCGCCTTAACCTTCTTGGCCAAGCGGAGCACTCTGAATTCGAAGGGATCTGCGTAGGGGTTGGCGGCGGCGCCAATGAAGAGGGGCATCCCTCCCGATATCTTGTCCCCGCTCATGAATTGCGCCTCGTCTCGCATCTTTCTTACCGCCCCGATCAACTGAATGGAATCCAAGTCGTGGACGTTCTTCGAGCCTGGGTGGTTGCCGAACTTCTGATGGTCGCCAGAGAGGCAAAGGAGGTTCCGTATGCCCAAGGCCACCGCCCCCAATAGATCGCTCTGAATGGCGATCCTATTCCTATCCCGGCAGGTCATCTGCATCACCGGGTCCAGCCCTTCTTGCTTCACCAAGGCACAAGCCGCCACGCTGGACATGCGGACTACTGCCGTCTGGTTATCGGTGATGTTCGCCGCATCGCAACAGGGCTTCAAAAGTCCGGCCTTTCGGCGAACAAACTCCGCGCTACTACCTTTAGGAGGCCCTAGTTCCGCGGTCACGGCGAAGTGGCCCTCCTCAAGCACCCGCTCCAGATTGCTACCGCTTTTCATACTACCACCCCCTAACACCGGAAGAAGATCACCTCCTAGAGTCCTTGGGGATGACGAAGGTGAACCTACTCCCCGGTTGACCCTCAGCGTACGGCGACTGGGCCCAGATCTTCCCCCGATGGGCTTCCACGATCCTCTTGGCTATCGATAACCCCAAGCCCGTTCCCACTCCCCCCACTCTTTTGCCCCGGTAGAAGTCCTCGAATATGCGGGGCATATCCTCAGGGTCGATTCCTACCCCCGTATCGGTTACCATTACCTGGATATTATCACCTATCTCTTCCACTCCTAAGGTTATCACTCCCCCTTCAGGGGTGAACTTGATCGCGTTGCTCAAAAGGTTAGTCAAGACTTGGTGCAAGTGACTAGGAGAGGCGTAGATCACTGGCAGAGAGGGAGGCTTTTCCATGGTTAGAGTTTGACCCTTCTCCGAGGCCAGAACCTGCATCTCCTCCACGCATCGATCTAGGACCTCATCCAGAGAAGTCATCTCCATCTTGTGAACGATCTCGCCCCTCTCGATGTGAGCCAGATCTAGAAAGCGGTTGATCATGCCGATCAGTTCCTTAATCCTGAGGCTGCTCCTCTCCATCATATGCCTTTGCTTCTTCGTGATCTCCCCCACGAAGCCGCCTAAGATCACCTGCAAGTAACTCTCCACCGCCGCTAGAGGGGTCTTCAGATCGTGGGAGGCGATGGCCAAAAAGTAGGTCTTTAGCCTATCCAACCTGACCAGTTCTCTATTCGACTCTTCCAGTTCTCGTGCCTCAGCCAGGAGGCGATCCTTCAGAGCCACTATCTCCCCCTGTCTCCTCCTCAACTCCCCACTGATGGTGACAGTCATATAGCAACTCACATAGAGCGTAGTGGCGAAGGCCAAAAGGACGGCCAAAACGAAGGTGCCCTGTTGATAAAGGTAAGGAGAGACGAACCCCCCTAGATGGACATGGGGAAGGAAGCCGAAGTATTCCAGCCCCACCAAGGAGGAGAGGAGAAGAAGGGCGAAGGTGGCTAATGAATAGGCGACCTCCGGAGAAAGGAGCACGCTGGCGATGATGACATGAAAGACGTAGTAAAAGATGAAGGGGTTCTCAATCCCCCCGGTATAATGGATGAGGATAGTAATGGCCACTAGGTCCGTGATCGATTGTACATAGGCCAACCTTCTGGCCTTGGCGGCCAGGGAGAGGGTTTCCTCGCCCGCGAGAGCCCTGGCGTATAGCCAGAACAGCAGGTTATAGAACGCGATGCCCCCAGCCACGGCGAATATGGGCAGAGAGGGGAAATCAACGCGGAAGACCACCTGAGCCAGAAAAGCGATAACTATCACCCCCGCGACCGCTACCCACCTATAGCGGATGAAATCCTCTACCCCCCGCACCAGAGTCGACACTTCAGGCGCGTAGGCTCGCGCCACCTCCACTTCCTTCAGCATCTGGGTCAACTTCTGTCTAGTGCCCCTTAGCCGCTCGCCGACAACATCGGTGAGCCTATCCATCACCAGATAACCCATACGATGGTCGCTCTCGAAAAGTTGATAAAGGTCGTCCCCTTTGACTACGATCACCCTAGAGTGCTCCAAGGTCTTCGCTGAAAGGGTGAGGATATGGGGCTCGGCTAGGGCCGACCAGCCGAAAGGTTCCCCTCTGGCTATCACATCTATGATCGTGCTCTTGGGAGGTTCCTGGGGCCAAGCCTGGATCTTCATCTCCAAAGCCACTGTCCCCTGCCAAAGGAGGTAGAGGTTCTCCGCCCGGCCTCCTTCCTCGAAGATAGTGACACCACCGGGATACACCTCTTCTCGGCAAAGTTCCGCTATCCTCTCCAACTGACTGTCGGTTAGTCCTTCAAAGATCTGAAACCTTTTCAGAGTTCGACTGGCGACCACCGCTCCTCACCCCTTTACCACCTGCTGCTCCCCGATGCCAGGCATATCTTCATCCGCGATCCTCTCGTAGAGGGGCGAGAGGAGATCGGGGAAGGTAGGCTCCACACAACCGATACACAAGCCGCCGCAACCCACACACCAGTTCGTCCCTTGGTTCCAGAGG
>JAUVHF010000098.1 GCA_030593425.1 Anaerolineales bacterium | reverse complement strand
TAGGTTTTATACCCCCACCCCACCTTCGGGGCTCTCCGGGCTTCTGATAGCCCCACCGTGCTCAGGAAAACGCCCCGTCAGCTTGCTTAGGGGTCTGTGGACCCTGCGTCTCGCTCACGGGCCGATGAGAACACGCGTTCCGCCACAAAACCCCTGTTTGACTATCATTATCCTCCCAGAGCCCCCCTGAGACCGGGTTTTCCGCGGTGTTCCTAGGTATAGAGTTATCCAAGAGAGCCGTTTTAACCCGGGCAAACTCACCCTCCCCCTATATTCATACCTACACTTGGAAAATCGCCTGTTAAAACGGGTGATAAACGGTCTGATCTTGGCCTGAGTTTGATGTTAGGCGTTCCAGAGAGGAAGGAGGCTAATCCTTACCGTGCTCTTTGAGGATCTGATGCATGCACTGTCGAGTAACTCCGAACCGGTCGGCCATCTTCTGAAGATTCCAACCTTCCTTCCTTAGCCTGGTGATGGTTGCGTGCTCATGGGGATCGATCTTCGTGTCAGGATGGGGATGTTTCAACAGGAATTGACCCCCGTCGAACGCGCGATCTTTGACTCGCCTTCGAGGCAGCATCGGCAGAAAGGCAAGAGGCTGAAGCAAGATTTCCCGTAACGCCGCCCCCCCCCTCGTGTTAACCTAGTTAGAAGGTGTTTCTTAGCGTAAGTCTTCGTGCTCGCTTTATAACATGAAGGCGATACAGTTTCTCGGAAGCGTCCCCCGTTACCTCATCTCCAAGATCATCGGCCTTTTCTACCAGCCGATCTTCTGGAGCCCTCTCTCTAATCTCCAATATCGCGAGGTAGCAGATCCTTCTTTGCCCAACGAGAACTGGGCTAAGATAAAGGTCCGATACGGTGGGATCTGTGCCAGCGATATGAACACTATCCTCCTTCACAGCAGCCTCGCGCTCTCGGCTTTCGTCTCCTTCCCCTTCACCCTGGGCCACGAAAACGCGGGTACCATCGCTGAACTGGGCTCCCAAGTGAAAGGGTTCAGGGAAGGCGACCGCGTCGTCGTCGTCCCCACTTTGGGCTGCCAAGTGCGCGGCTTCCCTGAGCTCTGCCCGGCCTGTCAAAGGGGCGATACCGGACTTTGCGAGCGATTGGCCGAGGGAGAGATCGCCCCTGGCTTCTTGACCGGCTTCTGCCGGGACACAGGAGGGAGTTGGAGCCCTTATCTGGTGGCTCATGCCTCTCAACTCTTGAAGGTGCCCCCTGCGATGGACGACGAAAACGCCCTGCTGGTGGAACCCTTCGCTGTGGGGTTGCACGCGGTGCTACGCAACTACCCACAGGACGAGGAGACGGTTCTCATCATCGGGGCCGGAGTCATCGGCATCTGCATGGTGGCCGCCCTGCGGAGCCTGGGCAGTAAGGCCCGGGTGATCGTCTTGGCCAAGTACCCCTTCCAAGAGGAGGTGGTCAAGAGGTATGGCGTTGACCAAGTGATCCACCTGAAGCGGGATTATTACCAGGAGTTGGCCCAAGCCTTGGGGGCTACCATTCGCTGCCCCCCCGTGGGGAAGCCAGTCGTGATAGGTGGAGCCGAGATCGTCTATGACTGCGTAGGAAGCGGTACCAGCCTTGACGATGGTCTCCACTTCACCCGCAGTGGGGGCAAGATGGTCTTGGTGGGTTTGGCGGGGATGGCTAAGGGGGTGGATTGGACACCCATCTGGTTCAGCGAGATCGAAATCAAGGGGAGCTGGGTCTACGGCACTGAACTGTACAAAGGGAAAGAGATACACACTTTTCAACTAGCTTTAGATCTGATGGCTGAGGGCAGGGTAGAATTGGCCCCTCTTGTCACTCACAGGTTCCAACTGGATGACTACAAGCGGGCCTTAGCAGCCGTGACCAACAAGGGTAGGAGCGAGGTCGTTAAAGCGGTCTTCGCTTTCGAATGAGGAAGGTTATGATGTCAACTACAAAAGAAGCGATCATCGAGGAGTTCAAAAATTACGTCTCGCCGTCGAAGGTAGCGGTCTATAAGCGAATGGGCATCGAACTGGTGCCCGGCCGGCGGGAAGGCTCCTATATCTGGGACAAAAGTGGCAAGCGGTATATCGATTGCCGTACCGCGGGAGGGGTCTTCAACCTGGGGCACCGGCCGCCAAGGGTGATCGCCGCCCTCCGGAAGGCACTGGAGAGCCTCGATATCGGTGATCATATCTTGATGAGCGAGTATCGAGCGGCCCTGGCCAAGCGGCTGGCGGAACTGATGCCTGGAGACATCCGATACACCTTCTTTGGAGCCAGCGGTGGGGAGGCGATCGACCTGGCCATAAAATTGGCCCGGGGATACACCCAGAGGCCTAAAGTTATCTCCGCAGAGCGGGCCTATCACGGCCATACCGGCTTCGCTCTAGCCGCTAGCTCCAGGAAGTTCCAGGCTCCCTTCGGCCCCTTGATGCCCGGGTTTATGAACGTCCCCTTCGGCGACATCGAAGCCTTGGATTTGGCGATGGATGAGGAGGTGGCCGCTGTCATCTTTGAGACCATCCCCGTTCCGGGCGGAGTGCTCATCCCTCCCCGCGACTACTTCCCGCAGGTGAGGGAGCTCTGCGATCGAAGAGGGGCCCTTTTGATCCTCGACGAGGTGCAGGCAGGTTTGGGCCGGACGGGGCGGCTATGGGGGGTAGAAGAGTACCATGTCGTCCCCGATATCATGGTTCTAGGGAAGGGGCTATCTGGGGCCATCTACCCCATCACGGCCACCTGCTACCGGGAGAAGTTGGAGAGTTTCTTTGAACCCGACCCCTTCATCCACCTCTCCTCTTTCGGAGGAGCAGAACTGGGGTGCGTGGCCGCCATGGCTATGCTGGACCAGATCACGGAACCCGGGTTCCTAGAGCATGTCAAGGAGATGGGAAGTCGCTTCCAAGAGGGGCTGGCTCTCCTCAGGGAAAAGTACCCCCAGATATTGATTGAAGTCCGCCAGCGGGGGTTGCTGATAGGACTCCAGATGGTAGATAAGAAGTGCGGCCCTCTGCTCACGCGGGCGTTGGGTCAAAACGGCGTCCTGGCCATCTTCGCCGGTTTGGACCCCTCGGTGACGATCATCATGTCACCTCTGATCGTGACGGAAGAAGAGGTGGATCTCGTCTTGGAAGCGCTGGATCGCTCCTATCAGGCCGTGACCGTGCAGACAGAGATGTTGGCCTGAATAGGAGAGGCTATCAGCTGCTAGTACGTGGGGATAAGGAGAGAGTATGGAGCGTTATCTCCTTCCACTCGATCAAATCGAGGCTGAACACCAACACCTGGTAGGTAGTAAGGTCTTCCATCTCGGTGAGTTGCGCCAGGCGGGGGTGCGGGTTCCAAGGGGGTTCTGCATCACGACGGCTGCTTATCATCTCTTTCTCCAGGAGGCTGGTCTTGAAGCCGCGGTGTCCTCTCTAGATCGGGAGCCGATGGAGTTCCAAAGAGCCGCTTTGAGGAAGGAGATGGTGAAACACCCTCTGCCCCATCGGTTATATGGGGTTATCGAGGAAGCCTATAACGGATTGGGTGAGGAGAAGCCAGTGGCGGTAAGGTCGTCGGCCACAAGAGAGGATTTGCCGGAGGCTTCCTTTGCCGGCCAGTATGAGACGTATCTCAATGTCTTGGGTTTGGAGGAACTCACTGAGAAGATAAGAGCCTGCTGGGCCTCCCTTTGGAATCTTCGAGCCCTTTCCTACCTCCACCGTCATCATATCTCCCCTCTGGAGGTGGCGATGGGGGTGGTGGTGCAGGAGCAGATCCCAGCAGAGGTCTCAGGAGTGCTTTTCACCTTGAACCCCTCTACGGGCCTGGAAGAGGAGATGCTCATCGAAGCCCACTGGGGGCTAGGGGAAGCGGTAGTCTCGGGCAAAGTCACCCCCGACCGCTTCGTGGTGGATGCCTGGAACGAAGGGATACGCTCCCAAAAGATAGCCGAGAAGCGGATGATGGTGGTTCCTGCCCATCCCTCAGGGGTAAAAGAGGTAGAGGTTCCCGAGGAGAAACGTACTCAGGCCAGTTTGACGGGGGAGCAACTCTTGCAACTGATGCGGCTGGGGTATGAGGTGCAGGAGATCTACGGCTATCCGCAGGATATCGAGTGGGCTCTCTATAAGGGAGAGTTCTATATCTTGCAGACTCGCCCTTTAACCTCCTACACCTTTACACCGGAGATCGGCCAATGGACGGCGGCCAATTGCCGGGAGGTGATGCCCGGTTTCATCACCCCCCTTTCCTTCTCCATCAATGGTCAATACGAGTGGGCAAGGGCCTTTGAGGAGCTGTTCCAACGGGTGAAGATGATGCGGGAGAGGAGGGAGATAGAGTGGCTGCGGCTCTTCTTCGGGCGGGCTTATTGGAATGTGGGGGAGGTCAAGCGGTTAAACTCCATCATCCCCGGCTTTAAGGAGCGAGACTTCGATGAATCGGTAGGCCTGGAGCGCACTTACGAGGGGGACGGACTAGTCACACCCACCACTCCCATCACTGTTATCCGCGCTCTCCCCGTCCTCTTCGCCCTCCAAAACCTCTACAAGACCTTCTGGCAAGAGGCGAAGGAGTACAAAGAAGCGTTTGCCCAGGAGGAGGCGAGATACTCGGAGATCGACCTTACCGCCCTTGATGATGCTGAGTTGGCCGAGAAGGTTAGGGATATCTTAGAGTTCCATCACCGCACCAACCGGATAGCGTTGATCGTCAGTCTCTTGGCCACGCAGGCTCAGGATGACTTCACGCCGATGGTGGAGGGGTTAAACGCCCGGAACCCGGATGCCGAACCGATCTCCATGGCCCGCTTACTCACCGGCTTGACCGATGTAGCCACCGGGCGTCCCCTTCTCGAACTCTGGAAGGTGAGCCAGGAAGCACTGAAGGATGAACGGGTCAAAGAGATCATCTTGGAGGCAGAGCCTTCCGAACTGCCGGAGAGGTTGCAGGCTTCGCCTGAGGGCCAGGCGTTCTGGACCATCTTGGAACGGTATATCCGCGACTTTCGCTATATGTCAGAGAAGGATGAAGATATGTCCCTGCCTCGCTGGGATGAGGAGCCCACCTTCGCCTTCACCACTCTCAAATCGTTCCTCCAGGCAGGAGGAGATACTGACCCAGAGAAGTCGATCGCTCAGCAAAAGGAGATACGACTACAAGAGGAGCGACGGGCCGCTTGTCTCTTGTCCCAGGGGTGGCTAGACAGGCTTTTCAGAAAACGGCAGTTCTTCTCGGCCTTGGAGACTCTGAAGCGTTATTCCTGGTGGCGTGAGGAGACGCGTCCTATGCTCTCCTTAGCCCATTATCACTGCCATCGGGTCTTTGTAGAACAGGGCAAGCGGTGGTCGGCGTCCGGATACCTCGAAGAGCCGGGGGATATCTTTTTCCTCACGCGGGATCACCTGTTGGCCGCCTTGGAGGGAAAACTCTCCTCTGAGAAGGCGCGTACCTGGATTCACAAATACAAGCGCATGAAGGCTTGCTATCGGAATTTCGAGCCACCCCTCACCATCGGGCGAGGAGCGAGGGTGCCAGAGATTCCAACCAAGGCAGCCGTCTATAAAGGGGTCGGCTGCAGCGCTGGTAGAGCCACCGGAAAGGCTAAAGTGGTGCGGGAACTGGGCGAGGCCGATAGGCTCAAGAAGGGAGAGATACTGGTTGCGCCCTATACCAACCCCGGTTGGATACCTCTTTTCAACCTGGCAGCAGGTATCGTGACCGAAGAGGGAGGGCTGATATCTCACGGCGCTATCGTGGCCCGGGAGTATGGCATCCCCACCGTCCTTCAGATCCGAGAGGCGACGAAGATCTTCCAAGACGGACAAACCCTTTGCGTGGACGGCGACAGAGGTGCGGTGGAAGTATTAGAGTAGGTGAGGCGCTCCTGCATCCCGCGCTACCTACGGTCGTTCCGGACGGGACTTCAGCAACCACCGCCCCGTTTGGCGAAACGGTGGCTTGAGTGAAGGGGGGGAGAGTGATGGCATCCGCTAATTCAAATGCTACGCGCTACAAGCATCTAATCCGCTTGGTGCGGGTCGCTAGAGGGTTGGAGGCAGGAGGATACTACAACGCAGCCAAACTCTTCTGGGCGGCGGCGTTCTCCGAAGAGATCCGCGCCAGTAATCAGCAAGGGGTGCCCCTCGAAGCCGATGACCTTGACCGCGAGATCCGAATCGCCATTGAT
>JAUVHF010000219.1 GCA_030593425.1 Anaerolineales bacterium | reverse complement strand
CATCTGCTCATCAATATTAGAGGCGCATGGTGCAACCAGGGTTCTTCGAGCCGTTGGAAACTGAATTGAGAATCCGCAACTACAGCCCTAAGACGTGTGAGTCATGCGGCTTCATCCCTGGAGGACATCTTCACGGAACTCACAGGCAGGAGCCTGGAGGAAGGCGAGGAGTAGGGGGCGAGAAGGCTGGCCGTCCCCTACCTATTGACTACTTCGAGCCCTGGGGGTAGAATCTATGAAGAGGTGACTTATGCCTGATGTCGTAATCGTAGTCGATATGCAGCGCGGCTTCCTGGAGGAGGGAAACTCGCTCTATTGCGGGGACGAAGCCCGGCGCATCATACCCCGTGTTCAGAGACTGCTAGACGAGCAATTGAAGAAGGGGTCCGCATTGATATTTACCGCCGATATCAAGGTCATCGAGGGCAAGCCCGTGGCCAAAAGGGGTCGCATACCCGGGGAGACCAATAACCCCGGGCTCGAGAAGGTAAATCTCGCCCTAGACACCAAGGATGAATGAGCCCGCCGCCCTTCTGTTGTAGAACTAATGTTCTAGAAGAGAACGAAACGCCTGGTTATGCGACATTCCTGCCCATGGAGGCTGACGGAGAAACTATGAGTAGAGCGGAATCAACTATAGTTGGCCTTTTCATAGGAATCATGTGTCCTGCATCGTTGTTCGTTCTTTGGTGGTGGGTTGCCGCGGCGCTCTATATTTATCATGTCTTTTCGATCCCGGAGAGCGGAGTACCCGGTGCAGCGCTCACAGGTTTAGGCATTGGCATTGTCCTTGACCTCCTGCGCTTGAAGAGCTGGATAACCAGGTTTTACAGTTTAGACCTGAAGTTGACGGTGCTGGCTTATCTCTTCTGGTCGGCTATCGCAGTTGCTTTCTTTATGGGATTACCGTTCGGGAATATCGCCCTGGGAACGCTCGCAGGGTTGTATGTCGGTCGGAAACAATGCCACGCGGGGGCAAGCAGAGACCTGTTTGCAAGAAGTACCAGGAATCTCGGCATCTTCACCGCCCTGGTAACTGGTGCAGAGGCACTGCCAATAGGGGTTCTCGCTCTGGGTGAGCCAATTATTGTGGCAGGCCTTCGAGCAATCGCCCTGGACCAATTTGTCGCCACTGGTCTAATGGGCGTGGGTCTCGTCGGCGTAGGATGCCTGCTTCTCATGGTGGTGCAATTCTGGTGTACCAAAACTGCGGCTGCACTCGCATTCAGAATTGGCAAGAACGTCGCATAACGGCTTGTTTGTGACTTGCCCTTTGGGCGGCTCCCAAACAAGCGAGGCGTTGTCTGGAGCCGCTTCAAGGAGACAGGTTGAACGCAATCCAGGCACTCGTAGACTTCAGCAAATAGGGCGATTTCTAGATGACCGCCTCAAGGCTCAAATCCAACGACTGTATGCGAGGCGTACTCCATAGTGTGCGGCGGATAGAACAGCCCGCTTTCGCTCAAATCAAACCCACACTATCTCTGCCTGACACCGCTACCGGCCTTCATTTGCAGCGATAGACAAATCAGGGTATAATAGTTTATCGATCATGCCCAAACGGACCTATCAACCCAAGAAGAGAAAGAGACGGAGGGCCCACGGCTTCCGGGCCCGCATGAAGACCCAAGGGGGACGCCGGGTCTTAAAAGCCCGACGACTGAAAGGGCGCAAGCGGTTGGCTCTGTAAGCCACTTCATGGAGAGGAGATACCGGCTTCGGGAGAACGAGGACTTTCAAAGGGTTCGCCAGGAAGGGCGCTCTTGGACTCAGTCGTTGATGGTGCTCTGCGCCCTCCCTAATGGCCTATCGCACAGCCGCTTCGGCTTCTCCGTCAGCCGTAGAGTAGGCAAAGCCACCGTTCGCAACCGAGCCAAGCGGATGATGCGTGAAGCGGTGAGGCAAAGGATGTCGGAGATACCGTCAGGACAGGATCTGGTCTTCATCGCCCGAGCCCCCATCGCGAGGGCCCCTTTCCCAGAGGTGGAGTCGGCAGTGGAGGGACTCCTCTCCCAAGCAGGACTCATCAAATGAAGACTATTTTGCTTGCCTTTATCCGAGTATATCAAGCAACCTTCTCTCGGGCTCTGCCCCCCAGTTGCCGCTTCGTCCCTTCCTGTTCCCAATACGGCTCTGAGGCCATCGAGAGATATGGCCCTTGGAGAGGCGGATGGCTAGCGCTCAAGCGGATGGCCCGCTGCCACCCTTTCCATCCCGGGGGGTTCGACCCCGTTCCTTGAAAAGGAGCACGACCTTGGCGAAAGCGAAAATCGCTCTTATATCTATCCTCGCCCTTCTCGTTTTGATCCCCGGATGCGCCAGGCAAGCGCCAGCCAGCGGCTGGTCTAGCCCCATCGTCTCTGGAGACACCCTCTACATCGGCTCCCCCGGGGGGAGAGTCTACGCCCTCGACGCCGCCACCGGCCAAAAGAGATGGGAGACCAAGATCGTTGAGGAGAAGAGCACCACCGGCCTCTACTCCTCGCCCGTTGTGGGGGAGGGCCTCGTCTACCTGGGCACCTTCGAGGGAA
>JAUVHF010000050.1 GCA_030593425.1 Anaerolineales bacterium | reverse complement strand
GAAGACCAACTCCTCCTTCCGCCCGAAGGTGAGCGGCCCCAGCCTCTCGCTCATCCCATACTCGGTGACCATCTTGCGGGCTAACTTCGTGGCTCGCTCCAGATCGTTCGCCGCACCGGTGGTGATATCGTTGAAGATGAGTTCCTCCGCCGCCCGTCCCCCCAGAAGACCAGCCAATTCATCCTCGAACTTGGAGCGGGCCATCAGATAGCGGTCATCCTCGGGAAGGGGCATGGTGTAGCCCAAAGCCATCCCCCGGGAGATGATGGAGACCTTATGCACCGGGTCGCAGTTGGGCAGCATCTTCATCACCAACACGTGGCCCGCTTCGTGATGGGCTATGATATTCCGCTCCTCATCGTTGATGAGGCGGCTCTTTCTCTCCGGCCCGGCGATCACCCTCTCGATCGCCTCCTGCATCTCCTCCCCGCCGATAGCCTTCTTGTTACGGCGGGCGGCGAGGATAGCCGCCTCGTTCACCAAGTTCTCTATGTCGGCCCCGGTGAAGCCAGGGGTCTGCTTAGCCACAACGTCCAGATCTACCCCCTTGGCCAGAGGCTTCCCCCGGACATGGATATCCAAGATGGCACGGCGCCCCCTTATATCTGGCCGATCCAAGATCACCCGTCTATCGAAACGGCCGGGGCGTAGAAGTGCGGGGTCCAAGATATCCGGTCGGTTGGTGGCGGCGATGACGATGACATTGGTATCGGTGTCAAAGCCATCCATCTCCACCAGGATCTGGTTAAGGGTCTGCTCCCTCTCATCGTGGCTGCCACCCAGACCTGCGCCTCGATGGCGCCCCACGGCGTCTAGCTCGTCCACGAAGACGATACAAGGGCAGTTCTGCTTCGCCTGACCGAAGAGGTCCCTCACCCTAGAGGCGCCGACCCCCACAAACATCTCCACAAACTCGGAACCCGAGATGGAGAAGAAAGGAACGCTCGCTTCTCCGGCTACCGCTCGGGCCATGAGGGTCTTGCCGCACCCTGGAGGCCCCACCATCAGCACCCCCTTGGGGATGCGAGCCCCCAGAGCGATGAACTTCTCCGGCTCCTTTAGGAACTCCACCACCTCCAGGAGTTCCTGCTTCGCCTCCTCCACGCCCGCCACATCGGCGAAGGTGACGGTGGGCGTGTCGCCGCTGAAGAGGCGGGCTCGACTCTTCCCGAAGGAGAGAGCCTGGCTGTTGCCACTTTGGGCCTGGCGCATCATAAAGAGAAGGAGACCGCCGAAGAGGATGACTGGAAGCAGAGACATCAAGATACCGATCCAATTGCCGAATTCGCTGGGCTCCTTAAACTGGAGGGAGATACTGCTTAACTGATTCTCCGTTACCCCCAGGTTCCTCAGCACCTCGGTGATATCCGAGGTTCGGTCCTTGTTGGAGCGTACCTTCTCCCCAGAGGCAAGAGTTACCATGAGCTCGTCACCCGAGACGACGATCTCCTCTATATTACCTTTCTTGGCCTCCTGGGCCACCTCGGTTAAAGGAACGGTGGTCAAACCCTCAGGGCGAGAGAAGACGTTGAAAAAAAGAGCCCCCACGGCGACGATGATGAGAAGATAGACCAACCCATTCTTAAACCACCTAGAACTCACACTTCCTCCCTGCTACACTGCCATATACCGAAAACTCTCAGCCCTTTTCACTTATTATTATACACCAAAAGGCAAGGAGAGGGCAAATGCGTAGTTAGTACTATTCCCAGTTCTATGCAAATACTTATGTCCACAACTATCACCTCCCACCTTCCCTTACTATCGATAGCCCCCCTTTCGTGCGCTTCCTTGGGGTGATCATCATGGGTAGAACCGCCATACTTGTCAAGGTCGCTTCATCTGGTATAATGGCTGAGCGGAGACCCCAGTGGAGGAGAGGGAAGCCTACGATCTGGCTCAATTTATAGCCAAGGTAGAGAGGGCGTTGCCTGACAGCCAGGAGACGACGGCCAAGCCGGTGCTTCTCCTTCTATGCGGGCTACCGGGAACGGGGAAGTCTTTTCTGGCCCATCGGCTGGCGGATGCCCTCCCTTTCGTGATCATCGAGAGCGATATGGTACGGAAGATGCTCTTCCCCCAGCCACGATATACAGCCCAGGAGAGCCGTTGGGTGCATCGTACCTGCCACGCTCTTATGGCCAAACTCCTGAGGCGGGGAGTACGAGTGATCTACGATGCCACCAACCTCATCGAGTATCACCGGGAACTAGTCTACCGGATAGCGGAGAGAGCAGGAGCGAGCCTGGTGGTAGTGAAGACCGTGGCTTCAGAGGAGGCGGTGCGAGAGCGGTTGAGGGCTCGCCAGGAGGGAGCGGCAGAAGTCTCCGACGCCGATTGGAGGATCTACCGGCGCATGGATTCCCGCCAGGAGCCGATCTCTCATCCCCATCTGGTCACCGACACCAGCGAGGACCTCCGGGAGGCGGTAGCTAAGGTTCTGCGCTCCATACGGAGATGATGGGATGAAAGCCCTGGTCATCTTCAACCCCCGTGCAGGGCAACGGAATGCTCGTGGAGAGCTGGAGAAGGCCTTAGAACTCCTTGCCCAGCGAGGCTGGGAGGTAGCCCAACGAGAGACGCGAGGGAAGGGCGATGCTCTGCGCTACGCTCAAGAGGCTATATCTTCTGGCTACGAGGCGGTTATCGTCGCTGGGGGCGACGGCACCGTCAACGAGGTGGTGAATGGCTTGGTGGGGAGTGATGTGGCTCTCGGTGTCTTGCCTTTGGGAACAGGGAACGTCTGGGCCCGAGAGATAGGGATGCCCTTCGCCACCCCCCTTCGCCCTCCTCATCTCCTCGCTGGAGCCCAAACGCTGGCTGAGGGGCGTATATATGCCGCTGACTTGGGGCAGGCCGGAAAGAGAACCTTTCTGCTCTGGGCAGGGGTAGGCTTCGACGCCCAAGTAGTAGAGAATCTGAACCCCAGGCTGAAGAGGTACTTGGGACCCTTGGCCTACATCTTCACTGGCCTTTCCATCGCTCGAAACTCCCTCGGCACCCCGGTCACCCTCACTATCGATGGGGAGGAGATATCGAGAAAGGTGCTTTTCATCGAGATCAGTAACGTTCGACTCTACGCGGCCATCCTGCGACTGGCTCCAGAGGCCTGTCTGGACGATGGCCTCTTGGAGATCACTATCTTCAAAGGAGAGGGTATCCTAGCCCTCATTGGCCATTTCTTTAGGATGCTCATCTGTCGCCACTTACCTGACCCCCAAGTGGAACGGTATAAGGGGAAAAACGTAAGACTAACCGCCGCCTCGGCTCTCCCCGTTCAAGTGGATGGCGACTATCTGGGCACCACCCCTCTAGAATGTACCGTCCTTCCCCAAGCCCTGCGGGTGATCATCCCAGAGATGGAGACCGATCTCTTTCAAAGGGGACCAGAAAGGTGAAATACCTTAACCTTCTACTGATATTCATCCCCTTAGCCATAGCCACCTCTCTCTCTAACTTTGATCCACGGCTGGTCTTCGCCTCTGCGGCCTTGGGGATAATACCCCTGGCTGGGATATTGGGAAAGGCTACCGAGGAACTGGCGCTTCTCGCCGGGCCGCGAGTTGGGGGGCTCCTCAACGCCACTCTGGGCAACACGGCGGACGTGAGCTTCGCATAACAGGGCCCTTGGTTACGTGTACCTGGTGTATGAGAAGGAGGAAAGCAAATGGGATGGCTTTCAGACCCCCAAGTCTGGGTGGGACTGGCCACGCTGACTGCCCTCGAAATTGTTCTCGGCATTGATAACATAATCTTCATCGCCATCCTCGCAGATAAACTGCCTCCCCATCAACAAGCGAGGGCACGTAGGATAGGGCTAGGATTGGCCATGGTATCGCGGATTGGGCTTCTCTTCTCTCTTACCTGGATCATGCGACTCGCCGAGCCGTTGTTCACGATCATCACACTGGAGATTTCCGGCCGTGACATTGTTCTTATCGCCGGGGGATTGTTCCTATTGGCCAAGAGCACCCTCGAGATACACGATAAACTGGAAGGAGAGGAGGGCCGGTCCGCGCGGCCGATACGCACATCGTTCAAAGCTGTCATTGTGCAAATCGCGCTGCTAGACATCGTCTTCTCACTGGACTCGGTCATCACCGCCATTGGATTAGCCAACCAAGTTGCCATCATGGTTGCAGCAGTTGTCGCGGCGGTGATATTCATGATGGTATTTGTAGGCCGGCTAAATGAGTTTGTCGAAGGACATCCCACAATCAAGATCTTGGCGTTGAGCTTTCTTCTCCTGGTTGGATTGACATTGATTAGCGAAGGCCTGGACCTGCACATTCCCAAAGGGTATGTCTATTTTGCTATGGCTTTCTCTGTGTTCGTAGAAATGCTAAACCTGAGAGTACGCGCCCGCCCAAGCGCTCCTGTTCAACTCCGCAAACAGTTTGCAGATGAAGTCAAAAAGAGAGCCCCATGAGCCTTCGTTTCACATGGGCAAGAGGATAGGTAGTGCATGAGCAACGATTGGCATTCGTTCAGCAACAAGTCTACCAAGTCAAAGTGAAGGGGTTCTGGACGAAAGTCAGTCGGACTGGTTCGACGGCCTCATAATCACCCCGCAATCCAGCGACGAAACCTTGCTGACTGGCCCGGTTGCCGATCAGACCGCCCTGCGTAGCCTGAGGGAAGGGCTCTTGGAGTTGGCGAAGGCCTCCATCACCGGTTCCATCCTGGGCCATATCGTCCTCATCTTGGGCCTGAGCATCCTCTCTGGTGGCTTGCGCCATGCCACCCAGCGCTTCGACCGATCCCAGGCGAGCATCAGCGCCACCATGATGACACTAGCTGTCATCGCCCTAGAGATCCCGGCCATCTTCGGCCACGCCATAGAGCCAGATCATCTGGCGGTGGAGGAATTGAGCCTGGGGGTGGCGGGGGTGATGATAATCATCTATGCCCTCAGCCTCATCTACTCCTTCCGCTCGGCGCCGGCAACCCCAACCCCAGAGGCCGCCCACTGGAGCCCGAGGCTGATCCTCTTGGCCCTGGCCCTCTCCACCCTCTTCATGGCCTGGCTGAGCGAGATATTGGTGGAGACGATAGAAGCGGTGGTTCAATCCCTGGGGGTGACCGAGTTCTTCTTGGGGGTGATCATCGTCCCTCTAGTGGGGAATGTGGTCGACCATCTAGTGGCGGTCTAGGCCGCCTGGAAGAACAAGATGGATCTCAGTCTCGCTATCACCTTGGGTTCAAGCATGCAGATCGCCCTCTTCGTGGCCCCCCTTCTGGTATTCATCAGCCTTCTGGGCCCCGAGCCCCTGACCCTGATCTTCAATCAGTTCGAACTCATATCGTTAGGGGCCGCGGTGGGGATCGCAGCCCTCATCTCTTTGGACGGCGAATCGAACTGGCTGGAGGGGGCAGAACTTCTAGCCGTATACTGCATCATCGCCATCGCCTTCTTCTTCCTCCCCCCCTAGTTTGTCGAAAAGGGTGAAGGATGATATAATTTTTTCCGGAGGTAGTCTTGCTCAGATATGTACAGATAGTCCAGATCATAGTATCCCTAGCCCTCATAGTGGCCATCCTTCTCCAGGCCAAAGGAGGGGGATTAGGGGGTATCTTCGGGGGAGAGGGAGGGATCTACAAGAGCCGACGGGGGGTGGAGAGGACCCTCTTCAATGTCACCATCGGGCTCGTGGTCATCTTCTTCATCGTCTCCGTAGCCACCGTCTTCCTCCAACCCTCCTAGGGAGAGGCCTTTGATCCGATATATCCGCTGGTCAGCCCTCCTCGCTGTGGCGGGCACTCTGCTCTTGGGTGCCCTTCTTATCTACCTAGCCTATACGACCACTACCGTTATCGTCCCCGCCGAGGGTGGTACCTATGTGGAAGGGGTGGCGGGCAGCCCTACCTATCTCAACCCGCTCTTGAGCGGCTACAACCAAGTGGACGGCGACCTGGTCTCCCTCATCTTCTCTGGCCTTACCGACATCGACGAGAGGGGAGAAGTGGTGCCGGACCTGGCTCGGAAATGGGATGTCTCCGAGGATGGCCTCACCTATACCTTCTATCTCCGCCCAGATGTGCGTTGGCACGATGGGGAGCCTTTCACCGCCGACGATGTGGTCTTGACCATTGAGGCCCTCCAAGACCCAGATTTCCAGGGCCCACCGGAGCTGGCTACACTCTGGCAGGCGGTTACTGCGGAAAAGCGGAGCGATCACATCGTCTCCTTCACCCTTGGAGAGCCCTTTGCCCCTTTCCTGGCTTACACAACGCTAGGCATCCTACCGAAGCATATCTTAGAAGGGGTCCCCGCCACGGAACTTCCCCGCCACCCTCTTAGCGCTCATCCGGTGGGTACGGGACCCTTCCGCCTCCTGGAGTTGACGGCGGAGCACGCCCTCCTCGAAGCCAACCCCTATTATTATGGGCAGAAACCCTACCTAGATAAGGTGGAGTTCCGCTTCTACCGCGATTACGGGGAGATCTTTGCCGCCTACCAACGAGGGGAGGTAGAGGGCATAAGCCGCGTCCTTCCTCCCGATCTAGAGCGAGTGCGCCAAGCGGAGGGGCTAAACCTTTACTCGACGTGGCTATCCCGCTACACCCTTATCTTCCTCAACTTGGAGGCCCCGGCCTTCCAAGAGAAGGAGGTGAGGCAAGCCCTGCTTTGGGCTATAGATCGACAGAGGATCATCGATCAGATCCTGGATGGGCAAGGTCGAGTGGTCGACAGCCCTATCCTCCCCAACTCCTGGGCCTATGACGAAGATATCCCCCGCTACGAGTACAACCCCCAACGAGCCAAAGCCCTTCTAGAGGAAGCGGGCTGGGTGGACACCAACAACGATGGGGTACGAGAGAAGGAAGGGGTTCCCTTAGAGTTCGCCCTCCTCACCAACGACGATCCTCTAAGGGTGCGCATTATCGAGGAGATCGCCAGGGAACTGGCAGAGGTGGGGGTGGGAGTTCGCACCCAGGTACTCGGCTACGGGGTGGGCGAACTGCTCCAATCTCGTCATTTCACAGCCGTGCTTTATGGATGGGGAGATCTCCCCCCCGACCCAGACCTCTACGAGATGTGGCACTCCACCCAGGCCACAGACGAGGGGCAGAACTACGGGGGCTTCGCCAATCGGGATGTAGATGAACTCTTAGAGCAGGCGCGGTTGATCAACGACCCTGCCCAGAGGGCAGAACTCTACCGGCGCTTTCAGGAGATATTCGCCCAGGAGGTTCCCGCCCTCCTCCTCTACTATCCGATCTATAATTATGCCGTGAGCGAGCGGGTGCAAGGGGTGCAACTGGGGCCTCTTTCGACCCCCAGCGACCGGTTCCGCACCATAGCCGACTGGTACGTGAACACTCAAAGAATGATGGTAAGCGAGACGCTTCAGTAGTTGACAAGTCGTAGGAGTGGTGCTAAAGTGGAGTTGAGCCGAGGTGGCGAAATAGGTAGACGCGCTGCGTTCAGGGCGCAGTGGGCATAAGCCCATAGGGGTTCGAGTCCCCTCCTCGGCATGGAGGTTGCAATTGACCACGATTCTGGTAATAGATTCTGACAAGCGAATAGCGGATCGCATAGCCGAGATCCTCCAAGCGGAGGAGATGGTAACCCCCATTGCCACGGAAGGGGAGAAGGCTCTGCGGCACCTCAACGAAGAGCCTCCAGACGCCGTGGTCTTGAGCCTGGGTCCGCCGGGCAGTTGGGAGGAGGGGCTATGCCGGGAAATACGAGAGCGGACCATTGCTCCTTTACTTGTGCTGGGGAAAAGAGGGCAGGAGTTTGCCTTGGCCCGCAGCCTGAATGCCGGGGGTGATGCCCACCTCCTCAAGCCTTTCACCACGCGGATGTTTCTGGCGCAGTTATATGCCCTGCTGCGCCGTGTGGGTTTGGCCCGGCCAGGCCACGCTGGCCAGTTCGATATCGGCACGCTAGCCATTAACGTCTTTCGGCGCGAAGTGAGGGTGGAGGGTAGACCAGTGGACCTCACCCTTACCGAGTTCGAGATACTTCGTTGTCTATTGAACAACTCAGGGCGTGCTCTCTCCTATCGGAGCCTGGTCAGGCAGGTACAGGGCTACGATTGCTCCTCTGAAGAGGCCCGCAAGTTGCTGAAGGTGCATATCCACCACCTGCGAAGGAAGATCGAGCCCCTTCCCCAAAAGCCGGCCCATATCCTCAACGTCCGTGGCTTCGGCTACCTCTTCGAACGACGAAGGTTCGACCGCGAAACCCTGAGCCAGACACTATCATAAAGCCGCGTTAACCAAATCTTAACCAAAAACCGTTAATAAGACTTGATTTCTGAGCATTTTCGTTCTATAATATCTACACAAGAATAGTACCAAAGTACTATTGCCACCGATAACTGAAGAGGAATTAGAGTAGAGGCTATGAACCATCGCCCATACGGAGACGAGGGCTAGGGAAAAGAGGTGAGAAAGGGATGAAAAAGCGATTGCGGGTAGCCATGACGATCTCGGGCACGATCCTCTTGCTCGCCAGCATGCTCTTCAGCACGGTGTCCTACGCAGCCCCAGGCCAAGTTCGGGAAAACAGACCGCCCGCTTGCGATGAGCGGGGGTGCAATGAGATGCTTAGTGACGGTGATTGGTGTGCGGAAGGGCTAGAGCCTTACGACGGTCGTTGCCGCAACCCCGACTGCCCTGAGGAACCGGATTGCGTATGTCCGCCGCCGCCCGAATGCGAGGCGGGGGAGACTCGATCTTGCGACACCGGTCAGGCCGGCGTTTGCGGGGCCGGCACCCAAACCTGCAGTCCCAATGGCAGTTGGGGCGACTGCGTCCGTGACGTTAACCCCAGCGGTGAAGTGTGCGACGGCCTGGACAACGACTGCGATGGTGAGACCGATGAGGGCTGCGAGTGCACTCCGGGCCAGACCCAAAAGTGCGGCAGCGATGAGGGGGAATGCGTAGGCGGCACCCAGACCTGTGTTGGCGGTCAATGGGGTGACTGCGCGGGTGCCGTCGGCCCTAGCGAGGAGGTGTGCGACGGCAAGGACAACGACTGCGATGGTGAGACCGATGAAGGGGGGGTCTGCGTAGTTCCAACACCCACGCCTCAGCCGCACTGCCCCGACGCGACCATCACTGTCCACGTCACCCAGTGCGACGCACCGTCAGTTGATGCCTCTGTGGAGCTTCACTCCTCAGGGGGTGATCGTTACGGGCCAGCGGCGACCAACGCTGCGGGACGGGCAACCTTCTTTGTCATCGGCGGATCGAACAGGCAGTGGTACGCCATTGTAAATGGCGTAACGATCGGGCCAACCATCAAAGTCACCGACTGCGGAGGAGCAGGAGCCATTGACCCGGTTCTTCCTTGCGGCGCCGCGGCACCGGTGCCGACGCCGACGTCTATCATAGAGGTGCTGGGAGTGGAAAGATTGCCAGTAACTGGAGAGGCCATCCATACCTCCGCAGCGATGGGATACCTGGGCCTGCTGTTCATCGCCTCCGGCGGCATCCTTGGCTGGCTGGCCAAGCGCGGATAGCATTGCATCAAGTG